>CANFIC010000019.1 GCA_947446685.1 Burkholderiales bacterium | reverse complement strand
TGAATAACCAGACATGCTGCCTGGGGGCTGCCAGGATCGCGGCCAGCAGGGCCTGCTCAGCCGAACCGGGGCTGGGGCAGCGGCGCCGATAGACGCTGAACAACTGCAAACAAGCGCCCCGCTCGCGCAGCCGCAAGGCCAGCCAATCACGGCCCCCATCGCCACGCAGCATCAGTACCTGGCGGCCCGTCCAGTCGCGCTGGCTCAGCTGCGGCCAGAGATGTTCAGAATCCAGGCTCGCAGCATCATCAGGGGGTTGCACGATCAACTCGGCCGGCACGCCGGCTTCGCGCAGAGCCTGCGCGCTGCCCGGGCCGACGCAGGCCGCCAAGGTCGCCGCCGGCCAGGCCTGACCGGCAGGTTTTCCGGCAAAAAAATGCTCGACCGCGTTCGGGCTGACAAAGGTGGCCAGCGCAGTACCCGGCGGAGCCAACAGCGCTTGCCAGGCCGATGCAGCAGCCTCGGGTTCAGCAGCCTCGATCGCGATCAAGGGCAGGCTTCGTGCCGTCACGCCCAAGGCGGCCAAGCGCTGCAGCCATTGCGCGGCCTGTTGGCGCGGCCTTGTCAGTACCAGCGTCAGCGCCTGCATGCCAGCCAATCAGACCGGCAGCAGATAGCCCTGCGCGCCCAGATCGCGCAAGGACTGCGCGGCCTGCCCGCCCAGCGCCAGCGCTTGAACATCGGTCTGCACGGCAGCGCTGATCGAAGCCTTCAGCAAGGCCCGACCCGGCTCCTCGGCATGACCCAGGGCCACCGTCAAATGCATCTGCTCACCGACCCATTCGGCATGGGCGGCCAGCGGCATGCTGCAACTGCCACCAAGGCTGCGCGACACCGCCCGCTCGGCCTGGGTGGCGAGCCAGCTCGGCCTGTGAATCAATTGCGCCAGCTCGGCTTGCAACTGCACCGCATCGCTGCGCAGCTCCAGGCCCAGCGCGCCCTGACCAGCGCAGGGAATCATTTCGCTGGTGCTGAAGACGCTGCGAATGCGTTCCGCCAGCCCCAGGCGTTTGAGTCCGGCTGCGGCCAGCACGATGGCGTCATAGCCGCCTTCGTCGAGTTTGCGCAGCCTGGTGTCGAGATTGCCACGCAGGGGCAGGATCTGCAGATCAGGTCGCAGGGCCAGCAACTGCACGACACGACGCAGGCTCGACGTACCGACGACAGCGCCTTGCGGCAAGGCCGCCAGGTTTTCGAAACGATTCGAGACGAAGGCATCACGGGGGTCCTCGCGTTCCAGGATCGCCGCAAGCTCGAAGCCCTCGGGCAGCTCCATCGGCACGTCTTTCAAGGAGTGAACCGCCAGATGAGCCTGCCCCATTTCGAGCGCGGTTTCGAGCTCCTTGACGAACAGCCCTTTGCCACCGACCTTGGACAGCGCCCGGTCGAGGATCTGGTCACCCTTGGTGGTCATGCCCAGCAAACTCACCTGCAGCCCGAGCTGCTGTTCGAGCCTTGCCTTGACATGCTCGGCCTGCCACAGCGCCAGACGGCTTTCGCGCGTGGCGATGATCACGGCTGGCTTGACTTTGGATTGATTCATGCCCCAATGCTAGCAGCCGGTCGATGCACGCAAGAAACTGATAGAGTCACAGTCCGGTAATTTTGTTACATAAACCGATTTTCCTGAGCCTGCCATGACCGCCAAAGCCGCAGTACCGAAAACCTTACTCAAGGACAAGAGCGAGGCAAAGAACCAGCCCTTGACCGATGACATCCGCCTGCTCGGCCGGATTCTGGGCGAAGTCATCCGTGAACAGGAAGGCCATGAGGCCTACCAATTGGTCGAGAAGATCCGCAAGTTGTCGGTAGCGTTCAGGCTCAAGCACGATGCGCAGGCAGGCAGGAGTTTCGACAAGCTGCTGAAAAACCTCAGCGGCGAGCAGGCAGTGATGGTGATCCGGGCCTTCAGCTATTTCTCGCATCTGGCCAATATCGCCGAAGACCGTCACCATGTGCGGCGGCGCGACATCCATGAGCGCACCGGCGGCCTGCAACCAGGGTCGCTGGCCTTTGCGCTCGAACGTCTGCACCAGGCAGGCGTGCGCCCGCATCAAATCGCTGCGACCTTGCAGCATGGCTTCATCTCGCCGGTGCTGACTGCGCACCCGACCGAAGTTCAGCGCAAGAGCATTCTCGACGCCGAGCGCGCAATCGCTGCCCTGGTCGGCGCCCGCGACAGCTTGCAGACTGAACGCGAGCTGCGCGAAAACGAAAGCCTGCTGCGCGCCCGCACGACCCAGCTCTGGCAGACCCGCATGCTGCGCTACTCGAAACTGAGCGTGGCCGACGAAGTCGAGAACGCCTTGTCGTATTACCAGGCGACCTTTTTGCGCCAGATCCCCAAGCTTTATGCTGAGCTGGAAGAAGCGCTGCCCGGCCATGACTTGACCAGTTTTCTGCGCATGGGGCATTGGATCGGCGGCGACCGCGATGGCAACCCGAATGTCACTGCTGACACGCTGCGTCATGCCTTGTCGAGGCAATGCGAAGTAGCGCTGCGTCATTACCTGACTGAGTTGCATGAGCTCGGCGCCGAACTGTCGATTTCGGCCAGGCTGGCGCAGGTATCGCCGGAGATGCAGCGGCTTGCCGAGCGCAGCCCCGACCGCAATGAACACCGCATGGACGAACCCTACCGGCGAGCTTTGACCGGCATGTATGCGCGTGCCGCTGCCACCTTGCTGCAGCTGACCGGTACCGAGGCCTTGCGCCATGCGGTCGCACCGCAGGATGCCTATGCCAGCCCGGCCGAGTTGCTCGCCGATCTGGAGACGATCGAAGAGTCGCTGCGCAGCCACCATGCGCAGGCCTTGATCGCGCCACGCCTGAAGCCCTTGCTGCGGGCCGTCAAGGTCTTCGGTTTCCACCTCGCCACGCTCGACTTGCGCCAGAGCTCGGATCAGCATGAAGCGGTGGTGGCCGAGTTGCTGCGCACCGCGCGCGTGCAGCCTGACTATGCGTCACTCGACGAAGCACAGCGGCGCGAGCTGCTGCTGCAGCAGCTCTGCGATGCACGCCCGCTGCGTGTCCATGGCGCGGCCTACAGCGAAAAAGCCCTGAACGAGCTGGCGATCTTCGAAGCGGCGAAGTCTTCACTGCAGCGCTATGGCCGCGAGTCGCTGCGCCACTACATCATCTCGCACACCGAATCGGTCAGCGACCTGCTTGAATTGCTGTTGTTGCTGAAGGAAGTCGGTCTGCTGCGCGGCACGCTCGACGACGACTCGGCCAGCGGCGCGGTCTGCGACCTGATCGTCTCGCCGCTGTTTGAAACCATCGGTGATCTGCGCGAGGCGTCGGCCATCATGGCCGGCTTCTACGCCTTGCCCGGCATTGCCGGACTGGTCAGACGCAGCGGCGGCGAGCAGGACATCATGCTCGGCTACTCCGACTCGAACAAGGACGGCGGCGTCTTCACCAGCAGCTGGGAGCTGTACCGCGCAGAGATCGCATTGGTCGAAATGTTTGCCACGCTGGAACAGGCACAGGGCATCACCTTGCGCTTGTTCCATGGCCGCGGCGGCACCGTCGGCCGTGGTGGCGGCCCCAGCTATGAGGCAATCCTGGCACAGCCACCCGGAACGGTGAACGGCCAGATCCGTCTGACCGAGCAGGGTGAAGTGATTGCATCGAAATATGCCAACCCCGAGATCGGCCGGCGCAACCTCGAGACCCTGGTCGCCGCCACGCTCGAAGCCAGCTTGCTGCACCCGACCAAAAGCGCACCGAAGGCCTTCTTGCAAGCCGCGCAAGCCTTGTCGGATGCCAGCTTCAGCGCTTACCGCGGCCTGGTTTACGACACCCCCGGCTTTGCTGAATATTTCTTTGCCTCAACGCCGATCCGCGAGATCGCCGAGCTCAACATCGGCTCGCGCCCGGCATCGCGCAAACCGAGTCATGCGATCGAAGATCTGCGCGCAATCCCCTGGGGCTTCAGCTGGGGCCAGTCGCGCATCGCCCTGCCCGGCTGGTGCGGTTTCGGCTCGGGCGTACTGGCCTTCCTCGGTGCACCCGACGCCGAGCCATACCCGCAAAAGCTGGCCCTGCTCAAACGGATGGTCAAGCAATGGCCGTTCTTCCGAACACTTCTTTCCAACCTCGACATGGTGCTGGCCAAGACCGATCTGGGCATCGCGCAGCGCTATGTCGACTTGGTCGACAACAAGCGACTGGGCAAGAAGATCTTTGCCGCAGTGCGCGCCGAGTTCGACCGCACCCAGCAGGCGCTGACGCTGATTACGGGTGAGGCCGACCGGCTCGCCGGCAACCCTTCGCTGGCCCGCTCGATCGAGCACCGCTTTCCCTACATCGACCCGCTGAACCATCTGCAGGTCGAGCTGATGCGGCGCTACCGGGCCTTGCCGGCCGACCAACGCGCGGCAGATCCGGCGATGGAGCGGATCCAGCGCGGCATCCATCTGTCGATCAACGGCATCGCCGCAGGGCTGCGCAATACCGGTTGAAACCTCATTGAGTATTGGTTTCACCCACTGGCGAAAGTCGGCAAATCAGGTATCGTCATCAGCAAGAAATTGCCATCAATTTACTGAATTTCAAGGAAACAAGATGAGTCCATTGCGCCCCCTGATCACCGCCATCCTGGCCCTTGGCCTGAGCCATGGCTCGCCGGCGCAGACGCTGCCCAGCCCCGACCAGGTTTCGCTTGATCGTCTGGGCCTGATGAGCAGTTTCCCACCCCCAGACAACCAGCGCGTCGACCTGAGCAATTCCTACAAATACCCGCAGATGCGCTGGACCATGCAGCATCTGCGCGAACTGTCACCAACGCACAATATCCGCCATGGCAGCGCACCGGTGGCAGCCCTGCCCGTCGCGCTCAAGCCGATCGGCAGCTTTGTCTTTGATGACGACAAGGGCAACAAGACCACGATCGACGAATGGTTCAAGGCCAGCTTCGGCGATGCGCTCGTCGTGTTGCACAAGGGCCGCATCGTCTACGAGCGCTACGACAACCAGATGAAACCGTCTACGCCGCATCTGCTGTTCTCGGTGACCAAGTCCTTCACCGGTCTGCTGGCTGCGCAACTGGTGCAGGACGGCAAGCTCGATCCGAAAGCGCTGGTGACAACTTATGTGCCTGAACTTGCCGGCAGCGCCTGGGGTGATATGGCGGTGCGTGATGTCATGGACATGACCGGCGCCGTGCGTTTCCGCGAGGTCTACACCGACCCGAGCACCGAGATCTTCGGCTACAGCTTTGCCAGCGGCTTGTTGCCGCGTCCGGCCGGCTACCAAGGCAAGACGAATGTCTATGACTTCCTGAAAACGCTGCAAAAAGAAGGCGAACATGGCGCCGGTTTTGTCTACCGCACGGTCCATTCGGAAGTGCTGGGCTGGATTGTCACGCGGGTGACCGGCCGTCATTGGGCCGAGTTGATGAGCGAGAACATCTGGCAAAAACTCGGCATGGAAGAAGACGCCCATGTGATGGTCGATTCAGTCGGCACGCCGCTGCAAGGCGCCGGCCTCAACGCCACGGCACGCGACCTGGCGCGCTTTGGCGAGATGCTGCGCCGCGGCGGCGAATTCAACGGCCAGCGCATCTTTGCCAAGGCCGCTCTCGACGACATCTTTGTCACCGGCGGTGACCGTGAAAAATTCAAAGCCGGCGGCATGGCTTTCCGCGCCGGTTACAGCTACCGCAATCAATGGTGGATGCTGCACAACGCCGATGGCGCTTATGAAGCTTCAGGCATCCATGGCCAGATGCTGCATGTCAACCCGGCAGCCGAGATGGTCGTCGTCAAGCTCGCTTCGCACCCGGTCGCGGGCGCCGGCTTCACCCATGCGATGACGCTGAAGGCCTGGGCTGCGCTGGCGCAGGCGGTCAGGCAATAACGTCAGTTATTCAGGCGCGCCCCACGGCTGAGTGCGGCGAGCCTGGCGGCTCATGCATGCAAGGTCTTGAGCGCCAACTCCGGCATCGTCATGACGATCTTCAGCAAGGCTGCGGCGGGTCCGGTCGGGTTGCGGCGGCGCTGCTCCCAGTTTTGCAATGTCTTGATGCTGACACGCATCAAGCTCGCAAATTCACTCTGCGAAAGGCCGATTTGCTCGCGTACCTGCTTCACGTCTGGCGCTGCCAGCGTGAGCCGGCGCGAAGCAGGGATTTCGCCTCGGGCAATCGCCTTGGCCTCCTTCAAGCTCTGCAGCAAATCATCAAATATTGCTTGGTCCATTGTCATAGGTCTTTCACAAATTCTCGCAGCAAGGCAGTCTGCCGGTCTGTCAGATCGTCTTTCTTTGACTTTGGGTAGATCAGCAGCATGTAAATCTGCCCATCATTCCTGAGCCAGTAGTAGATGACCCGTACACCGCCACTCTTGCCCTGTCCGGTCATTGCGTGGCGCAGTTTACGGATTCCACCGCCACCCTTGATGATGTCGCCGCTCGCCGGGTTTTCCATCAAGGCATTTTGAAGACCGGCGTACTCGTCGTCCGTCAAAAGATCCGCAAGCAAGCGGGTAAACGTCGGGGTTTCAATGAATTCCACGCACCGCATAATATACGCCATTGGCGCATAAAACAACCGCCTTGCTCAGGCCCCGAAGCCGTAGAGTCTGGCCGGGTTATCCACCAGCAGCTGCCGGCACTTCTTATGCGACAGCCAGCTTGCAGGCAGCAAGTCGCCCTGATCAAGGCCCGGCTCAGGTCTTGTAGCTCGGATCAGCCCGGTCGAGCTTTCTGAGCAAGGCAGGCCATTCCATCAGCCCGTACGGCCGGCGGGTGCCGGGCTGGTAGTTGTTCCAGGTTTCTTCCAGAATCTGCGCCGGCACCTTGACCAGGGGCGTGTTGCAAGCCATCGCGGCGAGCTGCGAATGACAGGCCAGCTCGACCCGGTGCATCCAGTTGAAGGCCTCACCGATGCTGCGACCGACAGTCAGCACGCCATGGTTGCGCAAGATCAGCGCCTCGCCTTGGCCCAGATCGCTGATCAGCGAAGCCTGCTCTTCAAGATCGAGCACCACGCCCTGGTAGTCGTGATAGCCGATCTTCAGAAAACGCATCGCTGTTTGCGTCAGCGGCAAAAGCCCGCATTCGAGCGCAGACACCGCCATCGAGGCCCAGCTATGGGTGTGAATCACGCAGGCCAACTCGGGCCTTGCTTCATGCACTGCGCTGTGGATCACATAACCGGCCTTGTTGACACCATAGGCCAGAGCGCCGAAATCGGGCTGGGCAAGGATGTTGCCGGCATGGTCGATCTTGATCAGGCTCGAAGCGGTGATCTCTTCATACATCATGCCGTAGGCGTTGATGAGGAAGGCGCCGTCCTCGCCTGGCACGCGCGCCGAGATATGGTTGGCCATCATGTCGGACATGCCGTAGATCGCCACCAAGCGGTAGCAAGCGGCCAGATCCACCCTGGCCTGCCATTCGGCCGCCGAGCAGCGGCCGCGCATCGATTCGATCTTCAAATAACCTGACTCTTCATGCATGGAGCTTCTCCAGGGGCGAGCCCAATTCAGTCAGCCGTCACACCGGCTTCAGTGACCAGACGGGTCCAGAACTTGCCGTCTTCGGCCAGAAATGCGGCGAACTGCTCGGGCGAGGCCGAAATCGCCACATCGGTGCCTTCACGCGCCAGTGCTGCTTTGACGGAGGGGTTCTGCATTGCGGTGATGGTGGCGTCGAAGATTTTCTTGACGATCGGCGCTGGCGTGCCGGCAGGCACGAAGATGCCGTACCAGAACTCGATCGCATAGTCAGGCACACCAGCTTCGACCATGCCGGGCAGGTCGGGAAACAAGGGTGAACGCTCTTTCGAGCTGACGGCCAATGCCTTCAAACGGCCGGCCTTGACCATCGGCAGGACCGATGGCGGCGTGCCGAAAGTCAGCTGGGTGTCGCCGGCAATCAGCGAATGAATCGCCGGCGCACCGCCCTTGAACGGGATATGCGTCATCTGCACCCCGGCGACGCGACTGAACAAGGCCGCACCCAGATGCGGGGCCGAGCCAACGCCCGATGTCGCATAGTTCAGTGCGCCTGGTGACTGCTTGGCCTTGGCCACCAGTTCAACGACGCTGGTGATGCCCAGGCCCGGATTGACTGCGATGACCAAGGGCGAACTGCTGACCTTGGTGACCGGCAGCAGATCCTTGCTGGTGTAACCGAGCTTGGCCTTGAGCGCCGGATTGACCGAAATGCTGCTCGGGCTGGCGATCAAGATTGTGTAACCATCGGGTGCTGACTTGGCTGTCGCTTCGGCAGCCAGGCTGGAACCAGCCCCGGCGCGGTTTTCCACCACGATCGACTGACCCATTGCGCGGCCCAGTGATTCACCGAGGCTGCGGGCCACATAGTCGGCGGCACCGCCCGGCGCAAACCCGACCAGCAACTTGATCGGCCGGTTCGGATAAGGCCCGGTCTGGGCCTGGGCTGAAACCGCCAGCAAGGCCGTCAAACTGGCAACAATCAAGGTACGCATAGGGTGGGCTCCCGACAAGGATTGCATTGGGCAAAACGCCCGGATTCAGGGCAGATCAGTGCGGCGCCGCCAGCACAATCTTGCCCAGATGCTGATTGGCTTCCATCAAGGCTTTGGCCTCGGCCAATTGCTCGAAGGGGAACAGGCTGTCGATCACCGGTTTGAGCTTGCCCGAAGCAAACAAGGGCAGCAGATCGGCCTTGAAGCCGGTCAGGCCCGAAGAGCGCTGCTCGGGTGTGCGCAGCTTGTTCGAAACGCCGAACAGCTTCAAGCGCTTGGCATGCAGCGCCTCGATGTCCATGTCGCCATGCAGCACGCCGTCGACATAGCCGACCATCGCCAGGCGACCTTCGAAAGCCATGCAGCGGATGCATTCGGCAAAGACCGAACCGCCAACGGTGTTGATCACCAGGTTCACGCCTTTGCCCTCGGTGGCCTGCATCACCGCAGCATGAAAATCGGGGCCCCGCGTACACAAACCCAGGTCCAGTCCCAGCGGCTGCAGACGATCGAGTTTTTCCTGCGAGCCCGAAGTGCCGATGACGCGGGCGCCGATCGCCTTGGCGGTCAGCATCGCGGCAACGCCGACACCCGATGACACTCCCGGCACCAGCATCCATTCGCCAGCGCGTAACTGCCCCTGCGAAAACAACATGTCGTGGACTACCAGGAAGGTCAAGGGCACGCTGGCTGCCTCGACCCAGCTCAGGGCCTCGGGCTTGGGCATCAGCTCGCGTTCATCGAACACCACATATTCGGCAAAAGCACCGGCACAGCGGCCCATTACCGCGTCGCCTGGCTTGAATGCGCTGATCTCGGCGCCGCATTTGATCACCTCACCCGAGGCCTCGGTACCGACCCGCTTGGCCTCGCTGCCGCTGCCATGCAAGCCATGTCCGGCGATGAACTCACCCCGGTTCAGCGCCGCTGCCTGCATTCGCACCAGCACCTGTTTCGGCCCCGGTTCGGGCATTGCAATCTCGCGCAGCTCGAGTTGGCCAACGCCCTCCACCATCTTCATCCAATAGGATTTCATCTTTTTCTGACTCTTTATTTTTAAAAAATATGCTGTAGCGGCATCAATGCCCGGTGAAAACCGGCTTGCGTTTGGCCATGAAGGCTTGCCGGCCTTCAGTGTAATCAGCGCTCTCGAAGCAGCCGCGAATCAGGCGCTGGCACAACTCCAGATCCAGTTCAGGCGAAGGCTTGAGGATCTCGCCCATGATCGCCTTGGCCGCGCGCACCGTCAGCGGCGCATTGGCTGCCAGCGCCGCACAGTATTCTTCCAGCAAGGCCGGCAACTCGGCCACGCCGCAGCGGCGCGAAATCAGCCCCAGCGACAGCGCTTCTGTGGCATCGATCCGGCGCGCGGTGAAAAACAGATCCTTCGCAGCACCCGGGCCGACCAGGTCAACCAGGTTTTTCATCGCCGAATAGCGGTAGCCGAGCCCCAGCTTGGCGGCCGGGATCGAAAACTGCGCGTTGTCCGCAGCAATCCGGATGTCGCAGCTGATCGCCACATTGACCCCGCCGCCAATGCAATAGCCTTGGATACAGGCCAAGGTCGGCTTGCTGAATTCGGCGATGCCGGTCAGCGCGGCTTCGGCCATCGCTTCGTAGCGAGTCACGGCTTCGCGTGCGGCCCGCATGTCCTCGAACTGCGAAATATCGGCGCCCGAGACGAAGGCCTTCTCACCAGCCCCCGAAAACACCACCAGACGGATGCGATCATCAGCTTCAGCCTGGGCCAGCAAGGGCGGCACCGCTTCCCACATATCGACCGACAAGGCGTTATGCCTGACCGGATTATTGAAGCGGATATGCAGCGTCGAGACGTCGAGCCAGACCTGCACCCGCTCGGTGCTGCTGACGTAGACAGGTTCAGTCATCAAAAAACTCCAGTTGCTTTCAAACGGGCCACATCCTGGGCGCTGTAGCCCAGTTCGGCGAGGATTTCTTCACTATGTTCGCCGCGCCGCGGTGCCGCGCGTGCGATCTTGCTGGGCGTACGCTCGAGCTGCACCGGCTGGCCGACCAGGCGCTGCGGGCCCTGGTGCTTTGAGACCACGTCCTGGACGATGCCGAGATGGACGACCTGCGGTTCGGCAAACACCTCTTGCAAATTGTTGATCAGGCCGCAAGCCACGCCACCGGCATTGAGTCTTTCGATCCAGTAAGCGCGGTCCTGCAAGGCCAGCCGGCGATTGATCTCGTCGTTGAGCGAATCGCGGTTCACCGAGCGACCCGCTTTGGCCATATAGCGCTCATCGGTGACCCATTCAGGGGCGCCGAGGATGTCGCAGAAGCGCTCCCAGATCTTCGAGCCGAACACGGCGATGTTCATATAGCCGTCGCGCGCCTTGTAGACCCCGGTCGGGATGCTGGTCGGGTGGAAGTTGCCCGCCTGGGTCGCGACCTCCCCGTCGATCAGCCAGCGCGAGGTCTGAAAATCCATCATGTAGATCATCGACTCGAGCAAGGAGGTATGCAGCCATTGGCCCTTGCCCGAAGCTTCGCGCTCAAGCAGGGCGACCAGGATGCCCTGCGCGGCAAAAATGCCGGCGCAGAGGTCGGCGATCGGAATGCCGACACGGGTCGGGCCCTGTTCAGCCAGACCGGTGACCGACATCAGGCCGCCCATGCCCTGGGCAATCTGGTCGAAACCAGGCCGGCTCGCCAGTGGGCCGGTCTGGCCGAAGCCCGAGATGCTGGCGTAAACCAGGCCGGGATGGTCAGCACTGAGGGTTTCGTAATCGATCCCGAGGCGGAACTTCACATCGGGGCGGAAGTTCTCCACCACCACATCGGCGCCGGCGATCAACTGCTTGAGCACGCTGATGCCTTCGGCCTCCTTCAGATTGATCGTGACCGACCGCTTGTTGCGATGGGTGTACTGGTAGTCCGAGCCATCCTGTCCGCCAAGAGTGTCATCGCCGCGCATATGTTCGGGCATCTGCACCTGGATCACATCGGCGCCCCAGTCGGCCAATTGCCGGCAAGCGGTCGGGCCGGCGCGAACCTGGGTGAGATCGATGACGCGAAACCGCGCCAGGGCGGCTGAAGCAGGCAGATGGGACATGAGCAGGACCGATGAAAAAACGCAACTAAGACTTGCCAAACTCCGTGCCAACATCGGCCACGCATCAGCGCAAGGGTCGAAAGAAGGCCGGTTCAAGCAAGTTCTGATAACTCAAACAATGCTGGAAAGTGTCATCGATGCAGTGTAAAGTGTCAACACTTTTGCGAGTATTGAGAACAGTTCCTCGGCGTCCAAACGCAGCAAAAACCGGTACCCCAACAAATGAGCAGATTGCAGACAAGCCCCGATCAAGGCCTGCCGCTGGGCATTGCCGATGAGCTGAAAAGGCTGATCCATGCGGGGGAAATCGCCCCGGGGGAACGCCTGAATGAAGCGGCGCTGGCCTTGCGCATTGGCACCAGCCGCGGCCCGATCCGCGAGGCGATCCGCATCCTCACCGGCCTGGGGCTGGTGACAGCGGTGCGCAACCGGGGCGTGTTCGTGCGCCAGATCTCGGTGCGCGAAATGATCGAAATCTACGAGTTGCGCGCGCTGGTGTTTGGCTATGCCGCCGGCCTTGCGACCGAGAATATCCAGGAACCGGACAAACAGGAATTTGAGCGCCTGCTCACCGGCATGGACAGCGCCTGCGACAGCGGCGATGGCGATCTGTATTACGCCTTGAACCTGCAATTCCACCTCCTGATCCTGCAGCTCAGCAACAACCAGCGCGCAAGGCAGACCTATGAGGATTACGTCAAGGAACTGCATTTATTCAGGCGCAGGTACTTCAATGCACCGGGCAATATGCGGCGCTCGAATGCCGAACACCGGCAGATCTACGAGGCCATTCTGAAAGGCAATGCCGGCCGTGCGAAGTCACTGGCCGAGCGCCATGTGCTGACCGGAAGGCAGCGTCTGCTTGGCAGTCTGGAGCAGAACATGCAGGCCGCCGATCAAGCCTGAATCGACGGGCCATGGTTTGTCAATCGACCCCTCTTTTATTTGATCGACAATCGTTCACCGATCCAGGAGCGCAGGCAGGCCATGAAAAATTCGATGAAAACTTTCCTCAGTGCGGTGGCTGCCATTGGCGCCCTGCTGATACTCAGCGCCTGCGGCAACTTCATGGATGGTCGCGGACAAAAGCAGGTCGGCAGCGTGGTGGATTATCTGTACCCGGATGCCAAGGAGGCACCGCGGATGCAGGCCGGCGTGACCTATTTGCGACCGCCGGTGCGCGTCGGGCTGGCTTTCGCGCCGGGTGCCAACCGTACGGCCGGAATTGGCGAAATTGAAAAACTGGCCCTGCTTGAGCGCGTCAAGTCATCCTTTGCCCAGCATGACTTCATCGCTTCGATCGAGGTCATTCCAACCAGTTACCTGCGCCCCGGCGGCGGCTTTGCGAATCTGAATCAGGTCGCCAAGATGTTCAATGTCGAAGTCGTGGCCCTGGTGTCTTATGACCAGGTGCAGTTCACCGAAAGCAATATGTTGTCGGTGCTTTACTGGACCATCGTCGGCGCCTATGTGATCCACGGCAACCAGTACGACATCCAGACCCTGGTCGACGCCTCGGTGTTCGATGTGCGCAGCCAGAAGCTGCTGTTCCGCGCGCCGGGCATGAGTCAGGTCAAAGGCAGCGCCAGCGCCATCGGCCTCGGCGCCAGCGCCCGCGCCGGTCGCAATGACGGTTACGGCCAAGCCGTGGATGACCTGATTCCGAAGCTGCAGACCGAACTCGAAAACTTCAAGGCCAAGCTCAAGTCCGACAGTTCGATCCGGGTCGAAAACAAGGCCGGGTACAAGGGCGGCGGCAGCCTGGGCTGGCTTGACCTGGCCATGCTCGGCCTGCTGGCAGCGCTGTTCGCGCTCAGGCGTGCCCGCCGCTGAGGTTTGGTCCCAGCGGCCGGCGGCTTCAATGCAATTTGATCGCTGATGCCAGTGACAAGCGCTGCAGGTGCCAGGCCGGCAAAGTGGCCAGCAACAGGCCGACTCCGAGAATTGCCAAGGCCATCAGCAATTCATGCGCGCCGAGCGCCGGCTGCAGGCTGACGCCGGTCTGCCGGGACAACCAGGCACTGATGCCGAATGACAGCGCATAGCCGCAAGCCAGCCCGAGCAGCACACCCAGCGCCACCAGCAGCGAAGTAAACCCCCAGGCAAACGCGAACAGATAAGACCGGGGCGCACCGATGGCGCGCAGCGTGACGAATTGCGGCAGCAGCAGACGGAACAGAATCAAGACACTGGCCATGATCGAAAGCAGCAGCAGCGCTTGCGTGACCAGGGCGAGCAAGCTCATCAGCTGGCGCATGTCGCCGACGAGGTCATAGAGCTGCAGCAATGCCTCGGCCGGGAAAAAGGCCATCGATTCCTTGTTGTTGTAGGCGCTGCGCAGCTTGTAAGCCGCGGCCAGATCACTGACCTGCAGCACCGCCATCGGAATCCCCGGCGTATAGGCCGCGTCGAACGGCGGACCCAGATGTGATGCTGCCGGGTCATGGCCGTTGGGCAACTGGTGCAGCGACCAGACCCGCTCGACCGGCATCGTCACGGCGCGGTCCCAGGGCGAGCCAGTCGGTTTCATTCGACCCACCACGGTGATCGTCACGGCATGAGCGTCGAGCAGGTCGCTGCCACCGACCCTCGCGCCGCCATGATGGACGCCATGGCTGGGCTGGAACTTGTCGCCCAGTTGCAAACCATTGCTAGCGCCGACCACGGCTTCATCCGGCGCAGCAAACAGCCGACCTGCGTCCAGCCCGCCCGACAAATGTTCAACCAGCGCGGCGGTGACGCCAACGACCGGCGCGCCACCAACGCTATCGCCAAAAGCCAGCGGCGAAACGTTGGCGGCCCGGCTGTCATTGAGCAGGGCCGCGCTCAGCGCCGGGCTGAGCAACTGGCTTGAGCCGGGGCGCAGAAAAACTCCGCTCAGCAAGGCATCGGTGCGGCTGCCGGGCGGCGCCACGATCAGATCAAAGCGGTCCGCCGCCAGCGCGCTGCCCTGGCGCAAGGCCCGCTCCTGCGAAACGACCGCCACCGACAGCGACACACCCGCAGCGACCAGCAGAACAAAAGCCAGCGCGCTGAAGCGATGGCGCAGCAGCGCGGCGCGAATCAGCGGTAGCGGGTTCATGTGGCCGCGCCCGCTATCGACGGCAGGACCTGCCCCGCTTGCATGCGCAGCAAGCTGTCAGCCCGCGCCACCAGCTTGTCGTCATGGGTGACCGTGATCACCGTCTTGCCGGCTTGTGCCAGCGCCTTGAGCGCCGCAGCGATCCGCTGCCCGTTGTCCGCATCGAGGCTTGCGGTCGGCTCATCGGCCAGGATCAGTGGCGGGTCAAGCAGCAGCGCACGTGCCAGCGCCACCCGCTGCTGCTCGCCACGCGACATCTTCGCCACCGGCCCAGCGCGCTGCGGAACGTCAAAGCGTTCCAGCAGTTCGAGCGCACGCGCGCGCAAAAAGGCTGGAATTCCGGCTTGCTGGAACTGCGCCGGCAACAGCACATTGCCCAGCGCATCGAGCTCGTCGATCAGGCGGAATTCCTGGAACACCAGACCGCAATGCGCCAGACGCCAGGCATCGCGCCGGCTTTCGTCGAGTTGATTCACGACCGTTGCACCGAAGCTGATCAGGCCATGCTGCGGCACCACGATGCCCGCCAGCGCATGCAGCAAGGTGCTCTTGCCCGACCCCGACGGGCCGACGATAACGCTCAGCTGCCCGGGCAAAAACTCGGCGCTGACCTGCTGCAGCGCGTGGATGCTGGCGCCGCCGGCATCGGCAAAAACCGCGTCAACCGCCCGCACCAACAGGCTGGCGTGGCCTTGCGTCATAGACGCTGAAAACTGGCATCAACCAGGCGGACGCGGCTGATGAAGCCGGTCGCCGCGTCCTTTTGCGGCCCGAGTTCGAGCCGGCCCTGAACCTGCAGCAAATCACCCGGACTGACCGCTTCCTGGCGCTTTTTCATGCGCACGAACACGATCGTGTTGATCCATTCATCCTCGGAGGCACAAAAAGGGCAGGTCTCCACCGGGCTGTTCGAGAGCACGAAAAAATCAGATTCGACCTTCAGATGCGGGGCCATGAATCCCTGCATGCTGATGACGCTGCCATGGAGCTTTTTCGCCGCAGCAGAAAAACTCAGATCGTCCTGGTAGAGCTCGAACATCCGGATGCGCGGCGGCGCAGCCAAGGCCAGCGACGGTGCCGCACAGGCCAACAGCGCGGCGAACTGGCGGCGTCTCACCGCCGGCCGCCGGCTGTGTCTACGATCAGCTCGATCATTCGAGCCCGGCGGTTGCCAGGATGATGCTCAAGCTGGTCGCGATCGCCTTGACCATCGGCTCTTTTTCGACATCCATCCATTCGTCGAGCGAATGCGAACGCCCGGCCTTGTCTGGCGCATTGCGGCCGATCGTGATGGCCGGAATCCCGAGATTCATCGGCATGTTTGAATCGGTCGAGCTCCACTGGTAGCCGACCTTGTAGCCGCCCGCCTCAATCGCAGCCTTGGCGGTCTGCACCAGCTCGGATTTGGCATCGGTATTGCCGGCCGGGCGATCGCCGATCAGCTTGATTTCAACGCTGATTTTTCCTTCCTTGGTCGACCGCGCAAAGTTTTCACCATCAGCGGCGTCCTGCATGACCTTCAGCATCCGGTCCTCGACCCGTTTGAGCTCGGCCACCGATTCCGAACGCATATCGACTTCCATCCAGCCGCTGATGGGAATCGAATTGACCGAAGTCCCGCCGCCGATCACGCCAATGCCATAAGTCGTCTTCGGTGTCGCAGGCACCTGCAGGCGCGAGAACTCGGCTGCCGCTTGCCCCAAGGCAAACATCGGATTGACCAGACCAAAAGCGCCGAAGCTGTGACCGCCCGGGCCGTTGAATGTCACCCGGTAACGCCTGGAACCCACACCGCCATTGGTGATCAGGTTGACGCCGCCTGACTCGATCGAGAAGAAGGTCTTGATCTTGTCCTTGAACTGGCCCTTGTTGAACAGGTGGCGCACGCCGCGCAGATCGCCCGGACCCTCCTCGCCGACGGTGCCGACGAACAGGATGTCGTCGCGTGTCTTGATGCCGCCGGCCTGCATGGCGCGTACAAAACCCAGCAGCACCGACAAGCTCATCGTGTCGTCCCCGATGCCCGGGGCATAGAGCTTGGTGCCCTGGCGTTTGACCTTCACATCGGTCCCGGCGGGGAACACCGTATCGAGATGTGCCGACACGACAACGAATTTGCCGTCACCCCGACTGCCCTTGCGAATCCCGAGCACATTGCCTTCCTCGTCGATCTTGACTTCACCCAGCCCGACCGCCTTGAACATCTTTTCGTATTCGCGCGCCCTCGCTTCCTCCTTGAACGGTGGCGCCGGGATCTCGGTCAGCCTGATGCCGTCCTCGACGATCCGGCCATGCTCCTTGTCAATCGTCGCGACAGCTGCCTTGAATGCCGGGCTTGCCAGGATGCGCTCAACATCAGCCACAGGATTGGCGGTCTGAGCGCCTGCGTTCGAGCCGATCAGAGCCAGGCTCAGGGCGAGCAGCGAGGCTGAAAAACACTTTGAGTTCCGCATGAATTGATATCTACCTATTGATGAGCACATTGAACAATGATGTAGATGATACGACTTGGGCGGACCTGCAGCCAAAGCCTGCCTAGCCGGCAGCGTATAGAAACCAGCTGAAGCTCACCCAAATGAAAGCAGCACAACCGGCCGGCATAATCGCCGCCGCGACCTTGTTCAAGGCGGCAAGCTTGGCCGAGCCTGGGTTCAAGCGCTGTATTGAGAAGCAGAGACTCCGGGAGACCGACGATGAAGATGAACTGGCGAACCTTGCCGGCAGCCTTGCTGGTCTGCCTGGCAATATCCCTGCCTGCCTTGGCCGGGCAGACAACCGAGACCCACCGCGTTGCCGGCCTCGCCAAGCCGGCCGAAATTCTGGTCGACCAATGGGGTGTGCCGCATATTTACGCCCGCAGCCAGAGCGACGCGATCTTCGTGCAAGGCTTCAATGCGGCGCGCGACCGGCTGTTCCAGATCGACTTGTGGCGCCGGCGCGGGCTTGGACAACTCGCCGAAGTGCTCGGGCCATCCTATGTGGCACAGGACGAGGCGACCCGGCTCTTCCTTTACCGTGGCGACATGCGGCGTGAATGGATCTCTTACGGCAAAGATTCCGAGCGTATTTCCAGGGCCTTCACCGCCGGCATCAATGCCTATATCGACTTCCTGCAAACCCAGCCAGACCGACTGCCTTTCGAATTCAGGACGCTGGGCTATGGCCCGGCAAAATGGCAGCCCGAGGATGTGGTGCGAATACGCAGCCACGGTCTCACCCGCAACCTCAACAGCGAAGTGGCACGCGCCGCAGTCGCCTGCAAGGCCGACCTGAAGTCCGACGAAATCCGCTCCGGCCTGATGCCGCCTTGGCAGACGAGCATGCCGGAAGGGCTGGATCCATGCCTGCCAACCGACCTGCTGGCGGTCTTCCAGTTAGCCACACAGAACGTGCGTATCACCCGCGAAGCGATCCGCAGCGCCGCCGGTCCCGAGACCCTGCATATTGCCCTGGAAGACCAAGCGGAAGCCACCGAAGGGAGCAACAACTGGGTGGTGGCTCCGGCAAAGTCAGCCACTGGTCGAGCCATCATGGCCAACGACCCGCATCGGGCTTACTCGACACCCTCTTTGCGCTATATCGTCCACCTCAACGCCCCCGGAATGGATGTGATCGGCGCAGGGGAGCCAGCGCTGCCAGGCATCTCGATCGGTCACAACGGCACCATCGCCTTCGGTCTGACCATCTTCAACATCGACCAGGAAGACCTGTACGTCTACGAGCTCAACCCGGACAACCCTGAGCAGTACCGATACCGCGGCCAGTGGGAGTCGTTCCGCCTGGTGCAAGAGCAGGTTGCGGTGCGTGACGGTGCGCCTGCCACCGTCAATCTGCGCTTCACCCGCCATGGGCCGGTGATCTTTGTCGAGAAGGAAAAGAACCGCGCCTTTGCCGTTCGCTCCGGCTGGCTGGAGCCGGGTATGGCGCCTTATTTCGGCAGCATCGGCTATATGCGGGCCAAGAATTTTCGGGATTTCAAGAAGGCCATGCTGAACTGGGGAGCGCCGACCGAAAACCAGGTCTACGCCGACGTAAAAGGCAATATCGGTTGGGTGCCGGGTGGCTTGGCGCCAAAGCGGCCGAACTGGGACGGCCTGCTGCCGGTGCCGGGCGACGGCCGTTATGAATGGAACGGGTTCTGGTCAGGCAATGAACTGCCTTCCAGTTACAACCCGGCCAAGGGCTGGTTTTCGTCTTCCAATGAAATGAACCTGCCGGCCGACTACCCGTATCGGGAACGCAAGCTGGGCTTCGAATGGACCAACGGCTCGCGCCATGCGCGTATCGAGGAAGTGCTCGCGGCAAGGCCCAAGGTCTCGATCGAGGATTCGATGCGCTTGCAGAATGACGACCTGGCGATTCCCGCAAGGCGGTTGGTGGCGCTGGTTCAGCCGCTGGCGGATCCCAGGGCCAAAGCGCCACAACAGGTCTTCAACGGATGGGACTTTGTCGAGCGCAGCGATTCTGCGGCGGCAGCGCTGTATGAAGTCTGGCTATCGCGCCACTTGGGCAATGCGTTCAAGAAGGCCTTGCTGTCAACGGCGGCCGCGGCGGCGATTGGCGCGCCCGATGTAGCCGTCATGCTCGACGCCATCGAAAAACCGACAGCTCTTTTCGGCGCCAATGCGATTGCGCGCCGCGACGCGGTGCTGCTGGACAGCCTGACTGCCGCCTATGCCGAACTGGAGAAACTCCAGGGCACCGATGCCTCGCAATGGCAATGGGGCCGCTTGCACCATACCTTGATGGAGCATCCACTGGCCGCGGCCATGGATGAAGCCGGCCGGGCGCGCCTGAATGCCGGCCCGATGCCCAAGCGTGGTGGCGCCTATACGCCCAACCAGTCCAGCTACCGCAACAGCGACTTCCGGCAGACCAACGGCCCGTCCTTCCGGGTGGTCGTGGACGTAGGAAACTGGGACAACTCGCGCGCTGTCAACGCACCCGGTCAGTCGGGCGACCCTGACAGCCCCCATTACCGCGACTTGGCCGGCATGTGGCTCACCGGAGATTATTTCCCGCTGCTCTATTCCCGCAGCAAGGTGCTGGAAGCCACGCGCCAACGGATCGTTCTGCAGCCGCTGAAATAGGCCTGGTTGCGCTCGGTGCCGGCCGAGACTTGACCTACTCGATCTTGCCTGGCGGCTTGTAGCTGTCGCCGATACCGGGCGGTATTGGTTTGCTGGCCTTTCAGCAGGCCTTGCAGATCAAAAATCGAGATTCAGCTGCCGGTCGCGCACCAGATTCTTCATCTTCGTGAACTCGGCTTCGATCTCTGCCTTGGCCTGTGCCCCAGCCCTGAAGTCGGGCTCATTGCCGGCGGAGCGGAATTTCTCGCGGACCAGCGGATCATTCATCGCGTCTTCCAGCGCACGGCGCAGCTTGTCGACGATCGCTTGGGGGGTTGCGGCCGGGGCGAACACACCGCCCCAGTTGTCGAACTCAAAGCCGGGCAGCCCGGCTTCCGCCGAGGTCGGAAACTCCGGCGCAAAGCCCGAGCGCTTCTTCGAAGCCACCGCCAGAACGGTGAATTTATCGCTGGCACTCTTCCAGCTCGGCAGGGTCGCGAAGTAGAGATCGAGGCGGTCGCCGATCATGTCGGTGAGGATCGGGCTGGTGCCCTTGTACGGCACATGCAGCAGGTTGATACCCGCGAGCGACGAGAACAATTCACCGACGATGTGGTTGATCGAACCGACGCCGGTCGAGCCATAGGTCAGACTGCCCGGATTCAGTTTCGCGAAATCGATCAGCTCACGCAGGGACTTGAAGCGGCTGTTCTTCTTGATGATGACGACCATCGGCACCGAGTAAAGCAGGGCGACGGGGACGAATGCCTTGACCGGATCGATCGTCTTGAGCACCGACTGGCGCTGCGGCAGAATCGTGATGGGCCCGGCAGTTCCGAACAGCAGGTTGTAGCCGTCCGGCTTGGAGCGGGCCACGTCCGTCATGCCGATCAAGCCGCCAGCGCCCGGCCGGTTATCGACAAAGAAGGTCTGGCCGAGCCTGGATCCCATTGCCTCAGCCGCCGTACGTCCGGCGACGTCGATCGCGCCGCCCGCCTGGATCGCCACCACCATCTGCACCGGCCTGGACGGATAGGCCGCCTCCTGCGCCCAACTGAATTGCGCCGGCCAGCTGCCGGAAAGTAGCGCGAAGCCACCGCTCCCAAGGATTGCTCTCCTGCGCATATTGCCTCCTCCCGTCGATGCGGATTCTTGTGGTCCTGCCGAAAATCGATACTAGGTGCAGGCAAGCCCGGAAAGCAGGAAGCCGCAGTTGCCGGTTCCGCGATGTGGACACGCGCTCAAGTGGGCTCGGCGCCCAATGCAATCAACCCTGACATCTTGGCGGCACAACTGCGCAGCACTTCGACAATCGTATTCACCCGCTGCGGCGGGATGCGGCGCGCGATGGCGGTCACGGTCAGCGTTGCGTAGGCGGGCCCGTCCAATGACCGGATGGCAATCGATAAAGCTCGGGTGCCGCGCACCAAGCCGCGCTCTCGAAAGGCGTATCCACAGGTCCTTGCCCGCTCGACGATGGCCATGATCTCGGCCAGGGTGACGCCGTCATCGGCGAACCGGCTTTCGTTTTCAGCCAGGATCTGCAGGGCTTCGCGCTCCGGCATGGTCGACAGAATCGCGATGCTCGACGACGAGGTACCAATCGGCCGGCGCACGCCGATGCCCAGCGACAGCACCTGGATCGGGTAACTGCCAAGGCGCCTTGCAACGCAAACGGTTTCCAGGCCACTGCGCACAGTCAGGGACACGTTGTCGCCGATCTCTTCGGCCGCTTCGTCAAGCAAGAGATTCGCCTGGCGCATGAACGGCACGTTCTGCGGCAGCAACTCGAGGATCTGCAAATAGCCCGGCGCCCGATAGCGCATGGTGCGCCGACTCTGTTCGACCGCGCCTTCTGCCATCAAGGCCAAGAGGATGCGCCGAACTGTGGGTCGGGCCAAGCCACAAGCATCCGAAACCTCGCTCAAGCCACAGCCGTTTTCCCGGCCCAGTGCGACGACCCGAAGCACCAGAAACGCACGGCGGATTGCCTGAGTGCCGCGCGACGGTTGGCCCGGCTCCAGCAGGGCACGGCTCCACAACTCCATCGGTTCGGCTGTACTCATTGCAAGTTTCGAGGTCGGCTTGGGATGCTCTGCATAACTCAACGCGAGTGGTGCGGCGCAGATCGGGATGGGATGCTAGGCGCATTTTGCGGCCAATAGCGCGTGCTATTGGCAATAAATGCAACACCGCAGACCGCCCGAGACCGCGACAGCACAAGCCGCGAGGGGTTATGCAGAGCATCCCTTCGAGTCCACATTGCAGAATTCGCCAGCTCCGGGCGCTTGCGCTAGGGGAAGGAGTCGCGAGAATAACTGCAATACAAGAACATCCACAGGTGAAATTGACGATGGGCACATTACCCTTGGCGAGCGTGGATGCGGTGGTCATCGAAAGCCTGAAAAAAAGCAGCACCGCGACCGTCTGCTCGGTGTTGTTGCGCGCAGGCTTTCGCAACGTGCTGATGAAGGATGTACGGCCGCTTGGCCCATATGGCAAGCCGATGGTGGGGCCGGCCTACACCTTGCGCTTCATCCCAGCGCGTGAAGACCTCGAAGACCCGGCATGGCGGTCCAGCGAGATCCATCGCGAAGCATTCGAGGCCACGCCTTCAGGTCATGTCCTGGTGATGGACTGCCGATCCGACACAAGCGCGGCCTGCTGCGGCGACATCCTGGTGTCGCGCCTGATGGTGCGCGGCGGCGCCGGGCTCGTCTCCGATGGCGGCATCCGCGACAGCGGGATGATCGCCACCATGGACCTGCCAGTCTTCGCCCAGGCAGCGAGCCCGCCGGTGATGCGCGTTGCGCATTGCGCGCTCGAACATGGGCGACCGATCGGCTGCGGCGGCGTCGCCGTCATTCCTGGCGACCTCATCATGGGCGATGCCGACGGCGTGATCGTGATCCCGGCCCAAGTCGCCGCACAGGTCGCCGACGAAGCCATCAAGAAAGATGCGCAGGATGCTTTCGTGGCCCGGCGCATCCTCGGCGGAGCCCCGCTGAGCGGGAACTTCCCGCCCAATGCCCAGACCTTGCGGGAGTTCGAGGCTTACCTGGCCACCCAGGCCAAATCCATTTGAAGGAGCAAGACTTTGGCACTCAAACAGGAAGAAATCCAGGCAATGGCAAGGCGCATCGCGGCCGCCGATGTGGCGCGCGAGATCCTGCGGCCCTTGACCATCACCAATCCCGGCATCACGCTGGAGGACGGCTATGCCGTGCAGTCCGCATGGGCAGACATCAAGATCGCGCAGGGTGCGAAGATCGTCGGCCACAAAATCGGTCTCACCTCCAAAGCGATGCAGTCGCAATCGGTGGTCGATGAGCCCGACTATGGCGTGATCCTCGACGACACCCTGTACCCGAATGGCGGCCATATACCGCTGGGCACTTTTCATGCGCCGCGCGTCGAAATCGAGCTGGCGTTCATGCTCAAGCGCGATCTGACCGGCCCCAGATGCACGCTTTTCGATGTCTTGCGCGCGACCGAATTCATCTGTCCGGCGATCGAAATCCTCAATTCGCGGCTCGAGAAGATCGATTCCGTCACCAAGCAAAAACGGACCATCATCGACAGCATCTGCGGTAACGCCGGCTATGGTGGCCTGATCATGGGCGACCGCCCTTTCCTGCCGACAGACGACATCAATCTGGCCTGGATCGGCGGCGCATGCCTGCGCAATGGCGAGGTCGAGGAGACGGGGCTGTCGGCCGGCGTGCTCGGGCATCCCGCCAACGCCATC
>CANFIC010000018.1 GCA_947446685.1 Burkholderiales bacterium | reverse complement strand
TTGCGCATCGGTACGGTCAGCCGCATTGCCTGCGTCGCGCTGGCGCGGGCGGGCGGCGGCTAGCAGGCGCTGGGTGTATTCGTTTTCGGGTGCGCTGATGATCTGCTCGGTGGCGCCCAATTCACGCATCGTGCCATCGCGCAACACCAAAATATGGTCGGCCATCTGTGTCACCACGGCCAGATCATGGCTGACGTAGACGGCGGTGGTGTGGCGTTCGCGGACGGCATGTCGAAAGGCGCGCAGCACTTCGATCTGGGTTGTCACGTCCAGCGACGTCGTTGGTTCATCCAGGATGACCAGATCCGGGTCGGTGATCAAAGCCATCGCCGCCATCAGACGTTGCAGTTGCCCGCCGGAGACCTGGTGCGGATATCGCGAACCAATGTTTTCAGGATCGGGCAAGCTCAAGGAGTGGAACAGCGCCACCGCCTTGGCTCTGGCCTGGGCCGGGGTCATCAGCTGATGGATCAGCGCGGGTTCGATCACCTGATCCATCAAATTCAGGGATGGATTGAACGATGCCGCAGCGCTTTGGGCGATGTAAGTGATCTGGCGCCCGCGCAGTCCACGCTGCTGTATTTCTGGCAAAGCCAGGATGTCGCGGCCACCGATGCTGACGCTGCCAGCGGCGATGCGGCAACCATGGCGGGCATAACCCATCATCGCCAATGCGGTCGTGGTTTTCCCCGAACCTGATTCACCGATCAAGGCCAGCACCTCGCCGGGTGCGATCGAGAAGTTCAGGTCATCGACGATGGCCCGTTCGCCAGCTTCGGTTTGAACCACGACGCTGAGGCCTTTGACATGGACCTGGGCACCCATCAATGCACCCCGCCTTCACGCGCTGCCCGGCCTGGCAGGTTGTCGATCAGAAGATTGACTGCAATCGTCAAACTGGCGATGGCCAGCGCCGGCGCCACGATGGCGGCCCCAGCGCTTGGCAGGGCGCCGATGTTCTCGCGCACCAGTGAGCCCCAATCAGCATCCGGAGGTTGAACGCCCAGACCGAGAAAGCTCAATGATGCCAACAACAGCACCACATAGACGAAGCGCAGCCCAAGGTCGGCCAGCATCGGGTTGATGATGTTGGGCAGGATTTCGTGCCGCATGATGTACCAACGGCCTTCGCCCCGGGTTCGCGCGACCGTCACATAGTCCATCGCATTGATATTGACTGCCAGCGAACGGGCGATGCGAAAGGCGCCGGGAATATAGATCAGGGCGGCTGTCACGATCAACATCGGCAGCGATGAACCGAAGGCGGCGACCAAGATCAGCGCGAGCATTTTCGACGGAACCGATGTCAGCGTATCGATGCTGCGGCTGAGACTGGCATCGATCCAGGGCTGGCTGGCTGCGGCCAGCAACGCCAGAGTGGTGCCGATGCCGCTGGCCAGAATCGTTGCCAGCAAGGCGATACCGACCGTATACCTTGCGCCTTGGATGATGCGCGCCAGCATGTCGCGGCCCAGGTAGTCGGTACCCAGCCAATGCTCCGCGGAGCTTGCCGCGAAGACTGCAGCCTCGCCCATATCGGTCCCATCCTGTTGCATCAGGCTGGGTCCGACGAGCGCCGTGATCAACCAGAGCATCAGTATGGCAAGCCCTAGTTTCCCGGGCCAGTTCATTGCCGGCAGTCGTTGCGCAAGCGTGGGGGATGGCATATTGCGGGTCATGGATCAGCGATGGCGCAGGCGTGGATTGGCGACGATGCTGCACAGGTCAGCCAAGGTCACCAGTGCCAGATAGACCGCGCAAAACAGCATTGCGCAGGTCTGCACCAAAGGCATGTCGCGCTGGCTGACGCCATCCACCATCAGGCTTGCAATACCCGGATAGTTGAAGATGGTCTCGACGACGATGACGCCGCCGAGCAGGTAAGACATCGAAAGCGCGACTGCGTTGGCAATCGGGCCGATCGCATTCGGCAAGGCGTGGATCAGTACCATGCGAATCGGCGATGCCCCTTTCAGCAGGACCATTTCGATATAGGGTGCGCGCAACTGGTCGACCACAGCGGCGCGGGTCATTCGCATCATCTGCGCGATGGTGACGCAACACAGGGTCAGCACCGGCATGGCCAATGCGCGCAGCAATTGGCCGGGTGAATCGATGCTGCTGGCGTAGGACAGAGCGGGCAGCCAGCGCAATTGCACGGCAAAGACCAGCACGGCCAAGGTGGCAACCAGAAACTCCGGAACAGACACCAATGCAACGGCGCTTGAACTGGCTGCGCGGTCGAACCAGGATCCCCGCCACATCGCCGACGCGATGCCCAGGGCCAAGGCGATTGGCACCGAGATGGCCGCGGTAATGCTGGCGAGCAGCAGGGAACTCGGCAGTCGACTGCCAATCATGTCGGCTACCGGCATGCCGGACACGACCGAGAGGCCGGGCTGTGCAATCAAGAGGCCCTGCAACCATTGCCAGTAGCGCAATACTCCCGGAACATCCAGCCCCATCTGCTGCCGCAGTGCCGCCAGCGACTCGGGCGTGGCCTCCTGACCGAGTTGGGCCTGCGCTGCATCACCGGGCAAGAGCGCGGTGATCGTGAAGACGAGCATCGAGACCACCAGCAGCGACACCAGGGCCAGGGCCAGGCGACTGATGATCAGTCGCAGAATCAGCAGGTTCATGGCGCTTGGCGAAGATCAGTTTTCAAGCCAGACATGTTCGGCGAAGTTGTAACCCATCAGCCCGCCGAGCGGAATTGGCGACAAACCCTTCAGGCGGTTTGAATGACCGTCCAGACTGGCCAGAAACAAGGGAATGCCAATACCTGCTTCCTGATGGATCAGGACCTGCATATCGGCGTACATCTGCTTGCGTTTGGCCAGGTCGATCTCGGCCCGCGCCGTGATCAGCAATTGATCGAATTTCGCATTCTTCCAGCGTGATTCATTCCAGAGGGCATCGGACTTGTAGAACAGGGTCAGCAAGGTATCTGCACTCGGGCGCGGGTTGACGTTGCCGAACCCAACCGCGCTGTTCAGCCAATGGTTCGACCAATAGCCATCTGCGGGCATGCGTTTGACGTCGAGATTCAGGCCGATACGTTGCGCAGCCTGCTGCAAGACCAAGGCCATCTCGACCGAATATGTGGCCGCTGGCGAGACCACGATCGGTATGCGGAGTTCGCCAAGATTGGCCTTCTTTAGATGAAATTTTGCCTTCTCGGGGTCGAAAGGGCGCTGCGGCAGACCGGCGAAGTGGAAGCGGTTGGTTGGATCGATCGGCTGGTCATTGGCCACGACGGCGTGACCCAGGGCGATCGACTTGCGCATCTGCTCGCGGTCGAACAGGCTTTTCATTGCCAGCACGAAGTCGGCGTTGGTGCCGGGTCCGATGTCCCGGCGCATGATCAGATCCGAATATTGTCCCGACTGAGTGCTGAAAACGGCGTAGCCAGGGGTCTCCTTGATGCGACTCACCGAGCGCGGGTTGACCGATGCCACGAGGTCGAGATCACCTGAGAGCAGGGCATTGACCCGGGCGCCCTCATCGCTAATCCCGACGAACTCGATCTCGTCGAGATAGGGGCGCCCTGACTTCCAGTAGGCTTCATTGCGGACGGCAATCGAGCGCACGCCGGGTTTGAACTCCTTCAGCTTGAAGGGCCCAGTACCGATGGCGGTAGAGAAGTCGACCGTATCCGCCTTGACGATCAGGAAATGGGAGGTTCCCAGGATCACCGGCAAATCCGAATTGGGTGAGATCAAGGTAATCGTGACTTCATCGGCCCCGCTGGCCTTGACGGTTTCGATCTGATCGGCGAGGGCTTTGGCTTTCGATGCGGTGGCGGCATCCTTGTGGCGCAGGATGGAGAAGACCACATCGGCTGGCTTCAGCGCTTTGCCGTCATGGAACAGCACGCCTCGGCGTAACTTGAAGACCCAGGTCCTGGCGTCCTTGGTGCTGAATTCTTCGGCCAAAGCGGGTTGCGGGGTCAAACTGCTGTCCAGCGAGGTCAGGCCGTTGTAAAACATGTTGCCGCGCGAATAGTCAGTCTGATTCGACATTTTGGCCGGATCCAGCGTGTCGGAAATCGCGGCAGTAGCGCCTGCGACGCGGATGCGTCCGCCGCGGCGTGGTGTCTGGGCATAGGCCGGCAAACTGCTCGCTGCCAAGCCGGCCTGCATGCCGCCTGCGAGAAGAATCGAGAGCAGCTCACGACGACTGGCGCCACGATTCATCGCGGACATGAAGTGGCAATCAGAGGCGGCAAGATCGCCCGGAATTCTGCTTTCGTACATTCGTTATTCCCCGGAAGAACTGGCTCAGGACAGCTTGTCCTTGATGCGGAAATACAGACCGACTGCGGGCAGGAACCAGGGCGGCCCGAAATGACCAGGAATCGCCGGCCAGGGCCTGTCGCGCCATGGGTTGGCAGCGGCATTTCCAAGCATTGACTCGGCCATGCGCTGCCCCATATGCACCGACATTTGAACGCCATGTCCACTGTAGCCCATGGAGTAGAAGAGGCCATCGCGTTCGCCCGCATGAGGCAGCCGATCCTGACTCATGTCGACCAACCCACCCCAGCAATAGTCGATCCCGATATCAGCCAATTGCGGAAATACTTCGGCCAGAGCCTGGCGGAGAATTGCGCCGCTCTTCTGATCTGATGTCGGGTTGGAAACCGCAAATCGGGCCCGCCCACCGAATACCAAGCGGTGGTCTGGTGTCAGTCTGAAGTAGTTGTGAATATTGGCCACAGTGACGTAATTCCTGCCTCCAGCCAGCAAGGAGCGGGCCAGCTCCGGCCCCAGCGGGGCAGTGACAATCAGGAAGCTGCCGATGCCCACAATGCGCCGCCGCAACCAGCCGAAGGTCTGGTAGCTGCCATGGCTTGTCGTTCCGGTCGCCAGCAATACCTGATCTGCCCGCACCGTGCCGCGAGGCGTGACGATTTGATGGGCCTGGCTGCGCCCGATTCGCTGCAAGCGCTGGGCCGGCGTGTTGAGGTGAATTTGAGCTCCGTTGCGTTCAGCTGCTTGAGCCAGTCCGTTGGCAAACTGCCCCATATGCATCTGGGCACTCTTCTTCTGCAAGAGGCCACCTTGATAGCGGTCGCTGTCTATTTCCGCCCTGACTTGGCTGGCATCGAGGACTTCAACGTCCGTGTCGACCTCCCTCAGCATGCGCTCACCGCTGCGGCTCAAGGCCTCGTAATGGGCGGGCTTGGTCGCCAGCTTGAGTTTGCCGCAGCGCCTGAAAGCGCAGTCGATCTGCTCCTGGGCCACCAAGCGCTCCACGGTGTCGACGGCGGCATCGAACTCCTGATACCAGGTGCGCGCCAGTTGGGTGCCGTATTTTTCGGCCGCGTCCAGGTAATCGACTGACAGGCCATTGTTGACATGGCCACCATTGCGGCCTGAGGCCTCGTTGGCAACGCGAGCGCCAGCTTCAAGCAGAACCACCCTTGCGCCGGTCTTGGCGAGTGAATGCGCGGCGGACAGGCCCGTGAAACCACCACCGACGATGACGACATCGGCGTTGGCCGGAAGTTCGGCCGGCTTGGGTGCAAAGGCCGGCGCGGTATCGTTCCAGTACGAGTCAAGCTTCATCGAGTTGCAAGTGCTGGTTTGAACAGTTCAAAGTCCCACGACCGCCGGCAAACCGCCGATGTCCTGAATGGCAACATAGTTGTAGGCCGGATTGCCAGGACCATGGCCGCGTTCGACGAAAACCTTGTTCTTGATGCCAATGTCGTCGGCCGGCATCAGGTCGTAACGCAGACTCGACGAGACATGCAGCAGATCTTCGGGGTTGGCGCCCAGCGAATCGAGCATGAACTCGAAAGCTTGCAAGCGCGGCTTGTAGGCTTGTGCTTGCTGCGCGGTGAAAACCCGGTGAAACGGTGCACCGAGCATGGCGACATTTGTCTGGATTTGGTCATCAGACGCATTGGACAAGATCACCAATGGAATTTCTTTGGCAATCTTGGCAAGTCCGGCCGGCACGTCCGCATGCGGCCCCCAGGTCGGTACGGCGTCGTAATACTGCCTGGCCTCGGCATCGAAGTATTGAATGCGCCATTTCTTGCAAAGGCGTCGCATGGCATTTTTCAGCACATCGCTGTAGGGTTTCCAGTCGCCCAGTACCTCGTCCAGGCGATAGGATGAAAAGTCGGCGATGAACTGCGACATCTGCGCCGCCGGGATGCGGTCAGCAAACATCTCGCGCGTCATATCGCCCATGCGAAACCGGGTCAAGGTGCCGTAGCAGTCGAAGGTAATGTATTTGGGACGAAAAATCATGGTGCGTGATCCTTGGTTCGCAGTAGTCAAAATAGCTGGGACAGTCAGTCAGCTTGCTGCAATGAATTGAAACATGCCGTGCAAGAAAAATCTCGGGGTATTGACCGTTGGTGGCACATGAAACTGTGGTTTGGGAGGCCTGCTTCGGCATAGCCTGCGGCGGATGTCCAGGGCTGGCCCGAGAAAGCACCCAGGGACTTCATCCCGGTGCGGCAAAGTCGATCAGCACGCTCTTGACGCGCAAATTCGCTTCGACAGCCTGTCGGCCCGGATCCTTGCCGATACCCGACTGCTGATAAACGGCAGGTCCCACGACAGCACATCGCGCAAGGGGCGAGTCGAGCCGACGGCTTCCAGGCGCCCCAGAATGGCGCCATCGGCCTCGACAAGATCAGCCCAGCGACGCAACAACTTGCCTACAGATGAGGGTCGAGTCGACACCCTGCCATGCTAGACATTACGGCTCGAAATATATGTGCTTGGGTACCCTGCGCGGCGCAGTAAGTTGCGAGTGTGAGGTTCAACACAGCCGAAGCTGCGGTATCTTTGCTTGCAACAAGAATGTCCTAGCAAGCAGCGGCTAAGCTTGCAAACATTGAACGCAAGAAGCGATCTGGAGATGTCCTTGAGCGATGACACTGAGGCTGGAGCAATGGCGCCTGATGGCGTTGTCCTGCGCGCCATGCAAGCCGATGATCTGGGCGCTGCCCATGCGCTTTCGCTGGAAGTTCATTGGCCGCACCGTTTGGCTGACTGGCAGCTTGTATTCGAGCTCGGCCAGGGCATCGTGGCCGAACGCGATGGTGAACTGGTTGGTGCTGCGATGAGCTGGCTGTGGGGACCTGGGCATGCCACGCTCGGTCTGGTGATCGTCGACCCACGCTGCCGGGGTCGGCGCATCGGTTTCCGGATGATGCAGGCCTTGCTTGCGCTTCTGTCTGGTCGGTCCATCTGGTTGAATGCTACCCAGGCCGGGCGCGGCTTGTACGAACGCTTGGGTTTCGTTCGTGTTGGCGAAGTGCGCCAGCACCAGGGGACGGCTTTGTCGGCGCCGCTGGTGGCGCTGGCTGAAGGCTGGCGCTTGCGTCCAGCGGACCACAATGATCAAGCCAGCCTTATCAAGCTGGATGCTCTGGCGCGCGGCATGCCCCGAGATCATTTGCTGACCGGTCTGCTGACCCAGGCCGATACCGTGGTGCTGGATTACGCAGATCAAGCCAGGGGTTTTGCGATGCTGCGCCGTTTCGGGCGAGGTCTGGTCATCGGCCCGGTGGTGGCGCCAGACGCTGCCGGTGCGATGGCTCTGATCGCCTACCTGGTGGGTTTGAGTGCCGGCAAATTCGTCCGCATCGATGTGGATTTTGACGGTGGTCTGACCGAATGGCTCGAGTCCTTGGGACTGTTGCGCGTCGATATGGCCACCGAGATGTTGCGCGGCTCGATGCCGGCGGGTGAGGCTGTTGTGCGCCGGTTCGCTTTGGTGACTCAAGCCCTCGGCTGATATGAGTTTCATTTACAAGGCAGATCCTGAGCGCGGCCGGATCTGGGCTGAAGTATTTGCACGTCAGGCGCCAGCGCTTGATTTCCGGATTTGGCCCGATGTCGGCGATCCTGCTGCCGTGCGCTTTCTGGCTGCGTGGGAACCGCCTGCTGATTTGGACAAGCTGTTTCCGAATCTCCAATTGTTGTTTTCGTCCGGCGCCGGAGTCGACCAATTCGACCTGGCCGGCCTGCCGGCCGAGCTGCCCTTGGTGCGCATGGTCGAGCCGGGCATCATCAGCGGAATGGTCGAGTACATCACCTGGGCCGTACTCAGCCTGCACCGCGATATGCCCCGATACCAGCGTCAGCAGCGCGCTGCTCAGTGGCTGCCGCATCCCGGCCTGCCGGCGGCCAAACGTCGGATCGGTGTACTCGGACTCGGTTCGCTGGGGCGGGCGGTGCTGGCACCCTTGCTCGGCCTGGGCTTCGATTGCGCGGGTTGGAGCCGCTCGCGGCACCAGCTGGACGGCGTGGATTGTCATGCGGGTTTGGCGGAACTGCCAGCCTTTCTGGCAGGTACGCAAATTCTTGTCTGTCTGCTGCCGCTGACCCAAGCAACCCAGGGGTTCCTGAATGCGCAGCTGTTTGCCGGCTTGCCGCGGGGAGCAAGCCTTGTCCATGTCGGTCGAGGGCAGCAGCTGGTCAATACCGACTTGCTGGCGGCCCTCGACAGCGGTCAGCTCGCGCAGGCCTTGCTCGATGTCACCGAGCCCGAACCATTGCCCGTTGGCCATCCGTTCTGGCAGCATTCGGGAATCGGAATCACGCCTCATATCGCGAGCATGACGCAGGCCGAAACAGCCGCCGAGGTCGTGCTGGAGAACTTGCGGCGCTTCGCCCAAGGACTGCCCTTGATCGGTCTGGTCGACCGGACGCTGGGATACTGAGGCCGCAGAATCTTCTGCCGTCAGCGCAGCAAGAACGATGGCGCAGGGCATTTTGGCCTCCAATTGCGGCAGCACCCGCTGCGCAATCGGCAATAAGCTTGGATCAAATTTCAACCCTACGAGTTGTCGCCCATGCAGCCCTCTGCCCTTGCGGATCTTGATGCACTACTTGCTCTTGACCGCGCTCACCTCATCCATCCGGTTTCACCCTGGCGCAAGCATGAAAAGCGCGGTGCGACTGTCCTGACGTCCGGGCGCGGCGCTTGGCTCACGGATGCCAGCGGACGTGAATTGCTGGATGCCTTTGCCGGGCTCTGGTGCGTCAATGTCGGATATGGCCAGGAATCTGTGGTTCAGGCGGCGGCCGAGCAGATGCGCAAACTCCCTTATGCGACGGGCTATTTCCATTTCGGCAGTGAACCGGCGATTCGCCTTGCCGCCAAGCTGGTGGAGATCACCCCGGCTTCATTGACTCGTGTCTACTTGACATTGGGCGGCTCCGACTCGGTCGATGCGGCCTGTCGGCTGATCGTCCAGTACTACAACAGCATCGGAAGAGCAACGAAGAAGCAGTGCATTTCTCTGCAGCGCGGATACCATGGCTCATCATCGGTGGGTGCGGGCCTGACGGCCTTGCCGGTCTTTCATCGTGGCTTCGACCTTCCGCTGGCCACGCAGCATTACATTCCCTCGCCTTACCCCTATCGCAGTGCGGCCGGCTCCGATGATCTGTCGATCATTGCGGAGAGTGTTGCCGCTTTGCGCGCCAAGGTGTTCGAGTTGGGTGCCGAAAATGTTGCGGCATTCTTCTGCGAGCCGATCCAGGGTTCCGGCGGGGTGATCGTGCCGCCCAAGGGTTGGTTGAAGGCTATGAGTGATGCAGCGCGCGAGCTGGACATCCTCTTTGTCGTCGATGAAGTCATCACCGGTTTCGGCCGTACCGGCCCGATGTTTGCGTGTGAAGCCGAGGGCGTCAATCCGGATCTGATGACCCTGGCCAAGGGCTTGACCTCGGGATATGCGCCGATGGGTGCAACCCTGCTGTCGGAAAAAATCTTCGCCGCGATCGCCGATGGCGCACCCGCCGGTGCACCCATCGGGCATGGAGCGACATATTCGGCGCATCCGGTCAGTGCCGCGGTAGCTCTGGAAGTGCTGCGTCTGTACGACGAGGGCGGAATGCTTGCCAGGGCGCAGCAGTTGGCGCCGCATTTTGCCGCAGCGCTGGACGGACTGCGCGACCATCCGCTGGTTGGCGAATCGCGCCACCGGGGGCTGCTTGGCGCGCTTGAACTGGTCAGCGACAAAGCCACGAAGCGCCGCTTCGATCCTGCCCTGGGGATGGCGGACCGACTATTTGATGCCGGTTACCGCAACGGACTGGTATTTCGCGCCTTTTCTGACGATATTCTGGGTTTTGCGCCGGCCCTGTGTTTCAGTGCGGACGAATTTGCGCAGATGGGTGAGCGATTGGCCAAGACCCTGGACGATGTGCTTGCCGCAACCGACGTGCGAGCAGCATTGAGGTGACGGTGGCGCCATTTCCCTGCGTACGGCGAAAATCTCCGGTCCAGTACTACTTGAGTGATGCCTTATGGTGAGTCCACTGAAACTAGATCGTCTCGATCTGCGCATCCTGAGCCAGTTGCAAAAGAATGGGCGCATCACCAATGTCGACCTCGCTGACGCGGTCGGCCTGTCGCCGAGCCCCTGCCTGATCCGCGTCAAGCGGCTCGAACAGGCTGGCTATATCGCGGGCTATGGCGCACAGCTGCGGCTCGAAAAACTGGGCGATACCCTGACCGTATTCACTGAGGTGACCCTGTCGGATCACCATCGTGAGGACTTTGTTCGATTCGAGGCAGCCATCCGGGACATCGATGAAATTCTCGAATGCCACCTGGTCAGCGGCGGCTACGACTATTTGCTCAAGTTCGTCACCCGGGGTGTCAATCATTACCAGACCCTGATCGAAAGCCTGCTCGATCGCAACATCGGCATCGAAAAGTACTTCAGTTTCATCGTCATCAAGTCGCCCTTCATCAAGAACCATTACCCGATCGAACGGCTGTTTCCGCCCACCCTTTGAGTCCGTATTTCCTCCATGAGTGCACCCGTTCCTGAAGCTGATCCGGGTGGTCGCTTTGTGCGTCTTGCCGAATTCGACCGACCCACAGTACAGCTGAGCATTGATGGCCAGCCTGCGCAAGCCATGCGAGGTGACACCTTGATGGTGGCCATGCTCAGTCAGACGCGCAAGTTGCGTCAATCTGAATTCGGTGATGGTGCGCGCGCAGGGTTTTGCTTGATGGGTGCTTGCCAGGACTGCTGGGTCTGGGATGAAACGGGTCAGCGCCTGCGTGCTTGCACGACGGTGGTGCTCGATGGCATGACCTTGCGTACTGCGCCGCCCGGGCAATATTGGCCCGTGACCCCCGATTTGCAACTGCATCTGGCGGCCACCGAGGCCGGGTCATGAGCGCGCCAACGGTCGTGGTGGTCGGTACCGGGCCGGCTGGTGTGCGCGCGGCACAAGCCTTGGTTGAAGCCGGTTTGCGGCCGATTCTGATTGATGAAGGCTTGCGGGATGGCGGGCAAATCTATCGCCGTCAGCCTGAGGGCTTCAAACGTGAATATGCGGTGCTGTATGGCAGTGAGGCCAGTAAAGCCTATGGCCTGCACCAAACTTTCGAGGCCTTGCGCCAGCATGTGGACTACCGCAGCGAAACGCTGGCCTGGAATATCACCCAGGTACATTTGCATACCGTTCAATCAAGCCAGGCGCAAAGTGAAGAAATTGCGTTCGATGCGCTGATCATCTGTTCTGGCGCGACCGACCGGTTGATGCCGGTGCAAGGCTGGAATCTGGCCGGCTGCTTCAGTCTCGGTGCCGCCCAGATCGCGCTGAAAGCGCAGGCCTGTTCGATCGGTTCACGGGTGGTTTTTCTGGGAAGCGGGCCATTGCTCTATCTGGTTGCCTCCCAATATGTAGAGGCTGGGGCCAAAGTCGTTGCCGTGCTCGACACCGCGCCACTGATCCCGCCGCTGGCGGCCCTGCGCGGCCTTCTCAGCCGTCCGCTCTTGTTGTGGCGCGGCTTGCAGATGATGGTCCAGTTGAAGCTTGCGGGCGTTGCCTTGCTCAAAGGCGTCAAACCCTTGCGGATTGAGGGTCTGCCGGATCAGGGTGTAAGCGGCATTGTTGTGAGCGATTCAGCGGGACGCGAGCGGCAATTCAGCACCGATGCCGTGGGCATGGGCTGGCATCTGCGTGCCGAATCCCAACTGGCCGATCTGGCCGCTTGCGAGTTCAGCTTCGAGCCAATGAGTCGCCAATGGCTGCCGCGCATCGATCAGGACGGTCGCAGCAGCCAGGCCGGCGTCTATCTGGCCGGAGACGGTGCGCGCATCCTCGGTGCCGATGGCGCAGAGGCAGCCGGGCGGCTCGCCGCGCTGGCCGCCATGAGTGACTTGCAACAGTCGACTGGCCGGGCGCAATATCACCTTGAACGCGACCGCCTGCGGCAGCAGTTGGCGCAAATGGACCAGTTCCGTCGGGGCCTGGCGCAGGCGTTTCCCTGGCCATATCAGCATGCCGAAGCCTTGCCGGATGAGGCCGTGGTCTGTCGCTGTGAAGCGATCAGCGCGGGAGAGTTACGTCGCTGCGTCCAGGAGCTGGGGAGCCGGGAGCTGAATCATGTCAAGGCCTTCAGCCGAGTCGGCATGGGGCGATGCCAAGGGCGCTATTGTGGTCATGCTGCGGCCGAAGTGATTGCCGCGGTTGCCCATATTCCGGTCGAAACGGTCGGTCGTCTGCGGGGTCAGGCACCAGTGAAGCCGATGCTGATGAATGCGCGGGAAGTCAGCAGCGGGACAAGGTCGTGATCAGCGCAGGGCAAGTCGAGCGCAGCGATGTGTTGATCATCGGCGGTGGGCTGATGGGAGCGACTACCGCGTTTTTTTTGCGTCACCAGCACAAGCTCAGCGTCACTCTGCTTGAACGCGGTCAGATCGGTCGCCAAGCCAGCGGCGTCAATTTCGGTAACGTGCGGCGACAAGGCCGGGACCTTGCGCAGATGCCTTTGGCAAACCGCGCACGTGCAGTCTGGGGGCGAGTCAGGGACCTGCTGGGTGAGGACGTCGAGTTCAGGCCTTACGGACATTTGCGCGTCTGTTACACCGAAACCCAGGCGGCGATTCTTGAGCAGCATGTGCATGATGTCGGGCCGCTGGGCCTGGAATTGCAGATGTTCAGTCCGCAGGCCTTGCGCCAACGCTGGGGCATTTTCAGTTCAGAGGTCGTGGCCGGTTCGCTGTCGCCTCTGGATGGCCACGCCAACCCGCGTCTGGCGGGGCCGGCCTTCGGGCGCGCTGCGCGTCGGGCCGGCGCTGTCATCCATGAACACACCGAGGTCAGTCATGTCGAACGAGACGGCGCCGACTTCGTTGCGCACACCATCGACGGCAGGCGTTTCCGCGCGGGACAGCTGCTGGTCACCAGCGGCGCTTGGTCGGGCCATTTCGCTGCAGCTTTTGGTGAGCCAGTGCCCTTGGACGCCCGCGGCCCGCAGATGGGCGTGACCGAGCCCCTGCCTTATGCGATCGGTCCTTCGATCGGGGTTTCAACCCCGGTCGAAGTCGAGGGTTTGTATTTTCGGCAGATTGATCGCGGCAACATCGTCTTCGGTGGCGGGCTCAAGGGGTCGGCTTTCGCCGAGCTACAACGTGCTTATGTCCGGCCCGACAACGTGTTGCGGCAAATGCGTGAGCTGCGCCGCTTCGTGCCGGCATTTGCGCAGGTCCAATTGCTGCGGGTCTGGAGTGGTATTGAAGGCTATACCGCTGACTGGGCGCCCGTGATGGGGCCTAGCGCGCGTGTCGCCGGCCTGCATTACGCCTTTGGTTTCAATGGTGAGGGTTTCGCCATCAGTCCTGGCGTTGGCGAGGTGATGGCGGAGCTGCTGGCTACCGGCCAAACCTCAACGCCGATCGAGGCGTTTTCTATCGCCCGTTTTGCTCGGTAAGCCTGATCGAGTTTGATTTTTCGCCGCAACGGTTTGCATTGAATTCCGCAATTGCGATTTGAATAATCCGGGTTGCGCAACTGCTTTGCTCAACCTATCTGCTACTTCAGCAGCCTGTGCTGCCATTGCCCGGTGTATTCAACAGGAGATTGCGTTCGAAGGGGCACAAACGGCAGTGGCTGCGCGGCCCGAGTTTCATAATTCGGTCATGAGTTGCCGACCAATTTTGCTGATCTTGCTGCTGCCAATGTTGCTTCAAGCGACCGCGTTTGGCAGAGGGTGCTCGATGCGATTCGGTCGATGAATATGGACGTCAATTTCTGCAACATCGGGCCGATGAAAGCGCCGACTTGGCGTGGTCCCAAGCCGGTGTGCACGGGCGGTACGGCTGCGGCCGCCTGAATGAATTTCCCACTGCCCTACCCACCCTGTTTTACCCCCACCCTCCTGGAGTACCCCCGCGATGTCCAAGAAAACGATGATTACCCGCGCAGCGATCCCGGCGGCCGTCCTGCTGGTCTGCAGCTCGACGGTCTGGGCCCAAGAGGCCAGCCCGGCAGCTGCGGCGACCGCGACGACTGCCAACAAGCTTGAAACGGTGAAGATCGACGGGGCCAAGCAGCCGTACAAGACGCTCTCGGCCACAGGCGCAATGAAGAGTGAAATTGCGATCCGCGACATGGCGCAAAGCGTGCGCGTGCTATCGGCCGACCTGCTGAGCGATGCCGGCGTGACCAAGCTGGCCGAGGCGCTGGAACTTAGCAGCGGCATTTCCAAGCAGAACAACTTCGGCGGCCTCTGGGACAGCTACGCGATTCGCGGCTTTACCGGTGATCCCAACTTCGGTTCGGACTATATGGTCAATGGTTTCAATTCCAGCCGTGGCTACAACGGCAAGCGCGAGACGGTCAACACCGCTTCGGTGGAAGTTTTGAAGGGCCCGGCCTCGGCGCTATATGGCCGTGGCGAGCCTGGCGGTACGGTCAATATCACGACCAAGAAGCCGCTGTTCGTGCCCGAGTATGCGGTGGAAATGTCGGTCGGCAGCTATGGTCGCATGCGCGGCACGGCCGACCTGACCGGACCGCTGAGCGAGAAACTGGCCTACCGGCTCAACTATGCGAGCGAGAAGTCCGACAGCTACCGCGACAAGGTGCAGTCCGATTCCAACTTCGTCGCGCCCTCATTCCTGTGGATGGTCAGCGCGGACACCACCGTATCCTACGAGCTGGAGTATTCCAAGCAGCACACCACCTTCGACCGCGGCGTGGTGGCGATCCGCGGCCAGCTGGGCGTTGTGCCGCGCTCGCGCTTCCTGGGTGAGCCCAATGACGGTCTGCACGCGATCGAGACCACCGGCAACCAGCTCTTCATTCAGCATTACTTCAACGACGACTGGTCGATCCAGACCGGCCTGAGCTACCGCGAGAGCTCGATCCTAGGCATCTCCTCCGAAGGACGCTTCATACAGGCCGACGACCGCACCCTGGTGCGCCAGCGCCGTAGCCGCGACTACTCGGCCACCGACGTTTCGGGCCGCTTCGAGGTGCTGGGCAAGCTGCGCAGCGGCGGCTTGCAGCACAACCTGATTTTCGGTGCTGATGCCTACCAGTTCACCGACAACCGCCAGCAGTACCGCATCGCCACCTCGACCCCGATCGACATCTACAACCCGGTCTATGGCGCCACACCGCCGGCGATGTCGCTCAACACCTGGACCCGTGAGGAGCAGGACTCCAAGTCGATCTATGCACAGGATCAGATCGACCTGTCGGCCCAGTGGAAGGTGCTGCTGGGCGTGCGTTACGACAAGTACGATCAGTCGACTGTGAAACTGGCGACCAACGTCACCGTATCGCAGGAGCTCAGCGCGACCACGCCGCGTGTCGGCGTGGTTTACCAGCCGAACAAGCAGGTTTCGCTGTACGCCACCGCCTCGAAGAGCTTCCGTCCCAACAGCGGTGTCAGCAGCGCGTTCAAGGCGTTCCCGGCCGAGCAGGGCCGCTCGGCAGAAGTGGGCGGCAAGTTCGACTCGGCCGACGGCAAGATCAGCAGCACAATGGCCCTTTACAGGATCGCCAAGAACAATGTGCTGACGCCTGACCCGCTGGACCCGAACAACTTCTCGATTGCAGCTGGTGAGGTGGAGAGCAAGGGCCTCGAGTTCGACCTCTCCGGCGAAGTGCGGCCCGGCCTGCGTCTATCGGCTGCCTATGCGTTCACCGATGCCAAGGTGACCCGGGACAATAACCTCTTTCTGGTGGGTAGCCAGCTCGCCAATGTGCCCAAGCAGAGTGCGAATCTAATGCTGGTGCAGGCCTTCCAGTTGGCGGGCTGGGGCGCCAGCTTTGGCGGCGGCATCAACTACGTTGGCGAACGCGAAGGATCCGTGGCACCGCTGACGGTGGCAGACAACTTCAAGCTGCCGGCCTACACCTCGGTCAAACTGATCGGCTCGCTGCAGATGGGCAAGCAATGGAAGCTGTCGGCGGACGTGGACAACCTGTTCGACAAGACTTACTACACGAACTCGTACAACCAGGCCTGGGTGTTGCCGGGCAATGGCCGCAAGTTCACCCTGACGGCGCAGTACAAGTTCTGACCGAGACGCAAGCCTGATCGCACAGGTCCACCCGTCGGCTCGGCCAGCGGGTGGACCTGTTGCGTTTTGCTAGTTGAGATATGACTGAGTTACCCGCCAGCTGGCCGGCCCCCGGGCTTTTGAATGCAGCAGCCTGTGCTGCCCCTTCGCCAGAAAATCGACAGGACATTGCGTGTGCGGGGTCACAAACAGCAGGCATTGGCCGGGTCTACTTTTATACTTGCGTCATGTCACGTCGCCCGGTCTTCCTCGCCCTGCTGCTATCGATGCTGCTTCAAGCAGTCTCGCTGGGGGGCTATTGGGGTGGGCTGGACCGCAGTGATAGTCCCGGACAAACGCTGCATGTGCTGAAACACTGGAGTGGCATTGCCCATCACCACGGCCACGAAGCGCCGTCCGCGGAGGCTGGGGATCAGCAGGTGCTCGGCGACGACAGCTTTGCCCAGGCGGTGACTTCCGGTCAAAGCCAGGCCTTCCAGCAGGATCAATCGACCGATTCCGGCAAACACATGGCCCTGGATGCTTGTCTGCATCTGCTGGGCCCGATTCCGGCGGCCTTCAGCTGCCCCTTCCTGCTGGCCAGCGGCCCGCGGCCGGTGCCGGACGAAGATACAGCGCCGGCAGGGCCGGTACTCGAAGGCCTGCGCAGACCGCCCAAGAACAGCGTCTGATTTCGCACTGGCCGCAACTGCGCGCACGCTCCCTCCATCGGTTGAGCGTGGCTCTGCGGAACTCTCTCAAGATGCGATGCCCGTCCGCGGCGCTTGCCACCCCTGGTGCTTGCGGCTGCCGGCGCATCTAATTCGGCAGGATCAATGAACCCAAGCAAATACCGATCGGGCTTGCGCCGCTTCGCTGCCAGCATATGCTGGTGCGGCATGCTGCTGGCCCTGATGAACCCGGCGCAGGCGGCGCCGCCGTCGACGCTGGCTCAGGCCCTCGACGCGGCTTGGCAGCGCACCCAGGCTGGCGCCGCCGCCCAGGGCCAACAGCTGCGCGCCCGGGCCGAGCAGCAGGCGGCCAACAGCTGGCTGGCTGCGCCGCCGGCCTTGACCTTTTCCCAGCGTGATGATCGGTGGCAGGGCAAGCATGGCACCCAGGAACGCGAGGTCGGCATCGTGTTGCCACTCAGGCTTCCTGGCCAGCGCGCTTCGAATCAGGCGGCCGCGCAGGCTGAGCTTGGCCGTGCTGAGATGACCCTCACGGTGGACCGGCTGCAATTGGCCGGCCAGTTGCGTGAACTGGCCTGGAGCCTTGCGAGTCTGCAAGCCGAGTCTCAGTCCGCTCAAACTCAGAGCAGCTATTTGCAGGCGCTGAGTCTCGACGTCGAGCGGCGGGTGTCTTCGGGCGATCTGGCACCTAGCGATGGCCTGGCCGCACAAGGCGAGCGGCTCGCCGCCGCAGCCGAGGCCTTGGCTGCGGCGCAGCGACTTCAGGCCGAGCGCCTGCGCTGGACGTCTTTGACCGGACTTGCAGCCGATGACGTTGATGCATCCGAAGTACGCCGTGCCGGCAATGCGGCTTTTTCAGCTGAAAGTCATCCGGCTCTCGCCCTTGCAGCGCAGGCTGTAGAGCTGGCGCGTCGACAGCTTGAAGCCGCTTTTGGCAATCGCAGTGATGCCCCTGAATTGAACCTCGGCTATCGCAGCGACCGCAGCGAGTTCGGCCAGCCGAACCAGGGCAGCATGGTGATCGGACTACGTTTGCCTTTGGGTAACGATGCTCGCAACAAGCCCTTGCAGGCGGTAGCTCAAAGCGCGCTTGACAGCGCCCTGGCCGAACAGCACCGGCTGCGACTGACGCTGGCGGCTGATCAGGCGGCAGCAGCCAGTGCTGTGCAGGCCGCCATGGCTCAAATCGAACTGCAGCGCCAGCGCGCCAGTTTGCTGCACCAGCGCCGTCAGCTGTTCGAGAAGTCCTTTCAGGCCGGCCAGAGCGCGCTGCCTGATCTATTGCAGGCCGGGCATAGCGCGGCGCAAGCCGATGTCGATCTGGCGCGCCAGACTGCGGCGTTGGGCGCGGCCCATGCCCGTCTGCTTCAAGCTGAGGGAGTCTTGCCATGATGAACCTGACTTTGCCAGTTCTGCATTGGCTCGGGCGTTTGATGCTGGCATTCGGTTTGTGTCTGCTTCCTGCCGTCACGCTGCTGGCTTCACCCGGCGCCCATGGCCCGAACGGTGAGCATCTCGACGGGCCCACCGTGATGGCCAATGCAGCTGAACTGCGCTTTGAAACGCATTCCGAGCTGTTCGAGATCGTCGGCCGCCTGCAGCCTGCTGCCCTGGTTTTTTATGTCAGTCGCTATGAGAGCAATCAGCCCGTGCTTGAAGCCAAGCTCGAGGTCGAACTCGGTTCGCTCAAGGCCATCGCGACCTACCTTGCCGCAGATGGTACTTACCAGGTGTCAGACAAGGCCTTGCTTGATGAGTTGTCCAAAGCTGGCCGGCACGCGATGGTGCTGACCTTGCTGGCGGGCAGCGAGTCCGACTTGCTCGACGCGACCCTGACGATTGCATCGGCCGCGAAAGTTCCGGCTGACAGCGCCTGGCGCTTCGGGCCGGGCGTTGCGGCATTGCTTGCGATCCTGCTGGGCGCTGCGCTATTCCTTTGGCGCCGCCGCACGAGTCGTCGCCAACGCAGTGGAGCCTTTCTATGAAACGAATCTTCCTGTCCTGCTTATGGCTGGCGACGCTGCTGGTTCACGCGTCCCCAGGGGCCCATGGTCCGAATGGCGAACACCTCGATGGGGCGACGGCCGGCGTTCGAAGCAGCGGGCTGGCGCGACTGCCTGACGGCAGTGTGCAGGTGCCGGTTGCAGCACAGCGCCGCATGGGGCTGCTGACAACGTTCGTGCCATTGACTGATGCGCCGGCGGCACTGGAACTGCCGGGCCGTGTGATCATCGACCCCAATGCCAGCGGCCGCGTTCAGACAGTGCAGGGCGGGCGTATCGAGCCCGGACCGAAGGGCTTGCCTATCGCTGGCCAGAAGGTCAGTCGCGGTGAACTGCTGGCCTATGTCCGTTTCCACGGCGACCCCTTTGCGCAGGCCAATCAGCAAGCACAGTTGAGCGAGTTGCGCAGCAACCTGACGGTGGCGACACAGCGTGCCAAGCGCTTGCGTTCCCTGGAAGGGACGGTGCCCAGACGTGAAATTGAAGCCGCTGAGGCAGAGTTGCTCAGTCTGACTGCGCGTGAGCGGGACATCGGCGCGAGTCTGAAGGCTGTTGAAGCACTGCTGGCACCGGTCAGCGGGGTGATTTCACGTGCCGATGTGCTTGCAGGTCAGGTGGTCGAGCCGCGCGAGTTGCTGTTCGAGGTGATCGATCCGACGCGCGTCTTGATCGAGGCCGGCACGGCCGATCCCGCCATCGTGACCAGTATCGTTGGCGCTTACTTGCAGGGTTTCAAAGGGGCAGAGTCGATCAAACTGACATTGGCAGGTGCGGGTCGCAGCCTGCGCGACGGCCTGCTGCCACTGACCTTCAGGGCCCGCTCAGAACGCGCTGCTCTGCCTTTGGCCGTCGGGCAATCGCTGACGGTGGTGGTCAAGCTCGATGCGCAGATCAAGGGCCATGTGTTGCCGGCGCAAGCGGTCGTGCGCAACCCTGCCAATGAGGCCATCGTCTGGATCAAATCGGGTGCCGAGCGCTATATCCCGCAGGCAGTCCAGTACCAGAGCCTTGACAGCAACCGGGTGGTGGTGACTCAGGGGCTGGGTGAGGCCAACCGGGTGGTGGTGCATGGCGCATCGCTGCTGGCGCAGATCCGCTGAATCAGCATCATTGATCCGTACAGATAGCCCACAAACTCATGTTCAACTGGATCGTTCGCTACAGCCTCCACCATCGACTGTTCGTGCTGGCGTTTGCCTTGCTGTTGCTGATTTGCGGGTCCATCGCAGCCAGGCACACAGCGGTCGATGTCTTTCCCGACCTGAACAAACCGCTCGTCACCGTCCTCACCGAAGCCGGTGGCATGGCACCCGAAGAGGTCGAACAACTGGTGACCATGCCGATAGAAATGGCACTCAACGGCATGCCAGGCGTGACGCGGGTGCGGTCGACCTCAGGCGTCGGCCTGGCACTGCATTACGCCGAGTTCGAATGGGGTTCCGATGTCTATCGCAACCGCCAGATCGTGGCTGAGCGGCTGGCGCTGGTGCGTGGGCAAATGCCGGCCGGAATCACACCGACGATGGGCCCTGTGTCCTCCATCATGGGTGAGGTCATGTTGATCGCGCTGCCGATGGCCGGTGGCGCCTCAGCCGCTACGCCGATGCAGGTGCGCGACTATGCAGATTTCGTGCTGCGGCCAAGGGTCTTGTCGATCACTGGCGTGTCGCAGGTGATACCGATCGGCGGCGAAGTGCGTACCTTGCGGGTCGAGCCAGATCCGGTGCGACTGGCCCAGGTCGGTGTCTCCTTGAATCAAGTTGAAGCGGCGCTGAAAGGCTTTGCGGGCAACGTGGGTGGCGGGTTCATCGATCTGAACAGCCGTGAGTACCTGATTCGTCACATCGCCCGCACCCAGCGCCTTGCTGACCTGCAGGGCATTGCCGTGGCCTGGAAGGATGGCCGCGCCGTTTTGCTGTCGCAGGTTGCCACGGTGCACACCACGGCTGCGATGAAGCGTGGCGATGCCGGCTACAACGGTGCACCGGCAGTGATCGTCAGCGTGCAGAAACAGCCCGGAGCAGACACGGTCCAGTTGACGAGGCAGATCGAGCAGGCCTTGAGAGATCTGGCGCCAGGCCTTCCACCTGGGATCAAGGCACCGCAGGTCTTGTTCCGGCAGGCTGACTTCATCGAAGCTTCGGTCAGCAATGTCAGTGAAGCCTTGCGCGACGGCGCAGTGATGGTGGCGATTGTGCTGTTTGCCTTCTTGCTGTCGATGCGGACGACGCTGATCTCGCTGACGGCGATTCCCTTGTCATTGGCGGTGACTGCGCTGGTTTTTACTCTGATGGGGCAGTCGATCAATGTGATGACTCTTGGCGGTATTGCGATCGCCATCGGCGAACTGGTCGATGACGCAGTCGTCGATGTCGAAAATATCATGCGCCGGTTGAAGCAAAACCGTGCGGCGGGCAACCCGCTGGCAGTACTCGAGGTCGTGCTGCGGGCGAGTGTCGAGGTGCGTTCCGGTATCGTCTATGCGACGGTGATCGTTGTGCTGGTTTTTGTGCCGCTGTTTGCGCTGCCTGGCATCGAAGGACGATTGTTTTCGCCGCTGGGCATTGCCTATATCGCCTCGGTGCTGGCTTCGATGTTTGTGTCGATGACCTTGACGCCGGTGCTGTGTGCGCTCTTCCTGCCGGGCATGAAGCGGCTGGACCATGACGACAGCCCGATGGTGCGTTGGCTGAAACTGCGCGATGCTCGGCTGCTGGCCTGGTCATTTCCGCGCGCGCGCCGCCTGATCCTGCTGGCTGCCCTGGCCGTAGTTGTTGCCGCTTCCACGGTGCCCTTCATGCCTCGCGCGTTTTTGCCCGCCTTCAATGAAGGTTCGTTGGTGCTGGGCATGATGTTCAATCCCGGCACCTCGCTGGATGAAGCGAATCGCCTGGGCAGCCTGGCTGAATTGCTGATCCGGGAGGTGCCCGAGGTGGTGCAAGTGGGAAGGCGCACCGGACGCGCCGAACTGGACGAGCATGCCGAGGGGGTTCATTCGTCCGAAATCGATGTCGACCTGAAGCCGGGTCTGCGCGGCCGCGAAGCGGTGATGGCCGATATACGCGCAAGACTTTCGGTGCTGCCTGCCCAGGTGGCGGTGGGCCAACCGATCTCGCACCGGCTGGACCACCTGCTGTCGGGCGTACGCGCGCAGATCGCGCTGAAAATCTTCGGCGACGACATCGACACTTTGCGCGGCCTGGCTGAACAAATGCGCCAGGGATTGGCCGGCGTGCCTGGCTTGGTCGATTTGACGGTTGAAAAGCAGGTCTTGATTCCCCAGATCACGGTGCGCCTGGACCAGAGTCGGGTAGCGGCAGCGGGCTTGTCGCCAGGTGAAGCCTTGCGCTTGTTGCAGATGCTCACCGATGGCGCCCATGGTGCCGAGATCGTCGACGGGCAGCGCCGCTATGACCTGGTGCTGCGCCTGCCCGATGCGCGCAGAAGCCCGCAGGATCTTGCGGCCACTTTGATCGATACGCCCGCCGGGCGATTGCCGCTTTCGAGCATCGCCACGGTCGAGGAAGGCGATGGGCCGAACCAGGTCGGGCGCGAGAACGGCCGACGTCGCATCGTCGTTTACGCCAATACCGATGGCAGCGACATGAGTCAGGTTGTCGCTGGCATCCGCAAAGTCATCGACGCCACAAGCCTGCCAGCCGGGAATTTCATCAGCCTCGAGGGCCAGTTTCAGGCCCAGGAACAAGCGACGAGGTTGATCGCCGGGCTTTCGGTAATTTCGCTGCTGATGGTCTTCCTCGTCCTGTATTCGCGCTATCAGTCGGCCGTGCTGGCCGCCATCATCATGGCCAATATCCCCTTGGCATTGATCGGCAGCGTCGCGGCGATGTGGATAGCCGATGTCAGTCTCTCGGTGGCTTCCATGGTCGGCTTCATCACGCTGGCCGGCATTGCCACCCGCAATGGCATCCTCAAGGTCAGTCATTACATCAATTTGTGCCGGTTTGAAAACGAAAGCTTCAGTCAAGCCATGGTCATACGCGGGTCACTCGAGCGTTTGACGCCTGTGCTGATGACCGCCCTGGTGGCAGCGTTTGCCCTGACCCCCTTGTTGTTGGCGGCGGCTGCACCGGGCAAAGAGATTCTGCACCCGGTGGCGGTGGTGATTTTCGGTGGATTGATCAGTTCGACGCTGCTCGATTCCCTGCTGACGCCGGTCATGTACTGGCTGCTGGGCGAGCAGGCCACGCGCCGGCTCGTCGAAGGCGATGCCTTGCCGCAGTCAAGTCCGACGCAAGAGGCCCTTTGAGTGAGCAACTACAAGGAATTCGTCATGGCCGAGTCTGCTGGCACAGATGTTGGCAACAAAGCCGCCGCCGTAGTCACCCATCGTCGGGCGTGTCACAGCTCGGCGCAAGTCAATTGATTGTCCCTGTCCTCAACCATTGGCTTATCCGGGCTTGTTCCGCTTTTGCCATTTCATCGAGATTTCACCATGCATAACGCCAACAGCCCTAAGGACTTGTCGGGCAGTAGTTCACCCGGAATGCTTCAGTTGCACAAGGCTCGAATCACATCCATCGATGCCTTGCGGGGCTTGGTGATGATCGTGATGATGCTCGACCATGTGCGCGAGACGCTCTATTTGCACCTGCAAGTCACTGATCCGATGACCCTGCCGGGTACCGCACCAGAACTATTTTTTTCCCGCCTGGCAGCGCATTTTTGCGCCCCGGTTTTCGTTTTTCTGACTGGACTTTCGGCCTGGCTTTATGCCAACCCACCCCAAGGCCAAAGCCGTGATGTCCGCAGTTTCTTGCTCAAGCGCGGGCTGCTCTTGATCGCGCTGGAACTGACCGTTGTCAACTTCGCCTGGAGCGGGACCTACAACGTGGTCTACCTTCAGGT
>CANFIC010000017.1 GCA_947446685.1 Burkholderiales bacterium | reverse complement strand
CAGAGCTGAGATTATGACAGATTTTGTTCAAATCCGTCAAGCACTTTCGAACATTTCGTTCTCGGTGCCGATCTCTACCTCATCTGGTTTGAACCCCGCCTTGACCTTCGCGTTTGAACTCCATCGCGAAGAAGCCTTTGTTCAGCCCAGCCTTAGACTGTAGCATGAAAGTCAGACTCCAGTCCAGGTTTGCTACGAAATAGTTCCTGATAGCCCAAAGGCAAATCGCAAAGGCGCTCAGCGCAAGGGCTTGCGCTGCGAAGTGAACACCCTGCTCGCCTCCTGCTGTGGGTCTTCGCTCGCCAGCACTCCAGGCAAATGGGCCGCCAACTTCGTCGCGTCGGCGCGCAGTACTCATTGCCTTACCCTGGGTTTCGAACCGCAGCGTAGCCCATCGCAGGATGACGAACAGGAGCGACTGAACGCACAACAAAAAAGGCCCACGCAGATTAGATCTGGCGGGCCTTGGAACATCCTGTCGCTGCCAATGAGGCAGCGCAGTCAAGGTCAATCTTCCTTGAAAGCGACTTCGCGTTTATTCTTGATCGAAGGCAGCATAACCACGACGACCATCAGGACTGCGGCGATCAACAGACCGGCCGACAAAGGCCTCGTCATGAAGGTCGTCCAGTCACCACGGGCCAGCAGCAAGGCACGGCGCAGGTTCTCTTCCATCATCGGCCCTAGGATGAATCCAAGCAGCAAGGGAGCAGGTTCACAGCTGAGCTTGTAGAAGATGTACCCGACCAACGAGAAAACCGCCGTCATGTAAACGTCAAAACTGCTGTTGCTGAGCGAATAAGTGCCGATGCAGCAGAAGGTCACGATGGCAGGGAACAGGAAACGATAAGGAACGGTCAGCAACTTGATCCAGATACCGATCATTGGCAAGTTCAAGACCACCAGCATCAAATTGCCGATCCACATTGAGGCGATCAAACCCCAGAACAGTTCGGGGTTGCTGGTCATGACCTGCGGACCCGGCTGGATGCCCTTGATCGTCATTGCTCCGACCATCAGCGCCATCACCGCGTTCGGCGGGATGCCCAGCGTCAACATCGGGATGAAGCTGGTTTGAGCACCGGCATTGTTGGCTGCCTCAGGACCTGCCACGCCTTGGATGGCGCCTTTACCGAACGGAATACGCGGATTCTTGACGATCTTCTTTTCCAAAGTGTACGAAGCAAAAGAAGCCAACAATGCGCCGCCGCCAGGCAACACGCCCAGAACTGAACCCAACGCAGTGCCGCGCAGGACCGACGGCCAGGCTTCCTGGAAATCAAGCTTTGTCGGCCAGAGTCCCTTCACGTCCTTGGTGAAAACCTCGCGGTGTTCAGCCGGCATGCCCAGATTGGCGATGATTTCGCCGAATCCAAAGACACCCATCGCAATCACGACGAAGCCGATACCGTCGGTCAACTCAGGTACATCAAACGAGAAACGCGGGGTGCCCGAGATCACGTCGGTGTTGATCTGCCCAAGCAGCAACCCAAGCAGGATCATCGAGACCGCCTTGATCAGCGAGCCGGAAGCCAGCACGACAGCGCCAACCAGACCCATCACCATCAACGAGAAATATTCAGCAGGGCCGAACTTGAATGCCAGTTCAGTCAGCGGCGGCGCGAAGGCCGCAATGATGACGGTGCCGACGCAACCTGCGAAGAAGGATCCCAAGCCAGCCGCAGACAGCGCAGCGCCCGCTCGTCCCTGGCGAGCCATTTGGTAGCCATCGATACAGGTCACGACCGAGCTTGATTCGCCTGGTACGTTGATCAAAATGGCGGTTGTCGAGCCACCGTACTGGGCACCGTAGTAGATACCGGCCAGCATGATCAATGCGGGGGTAGCGTCCAAGGCGTAGATCGACGGTAGCAGCATCGCGATCGTAGCCACTGGACCCAGACCAGGCAGCACGCCGATCAAGGTGCCGAGCACCGCACCGCCGAAAGCGTAAAGCAGGTTTTGCAAGGTCATTGCGACCTGGAAGCCCAACGCAAGATTATTCAGAAGTTCCATGCGTTCTGCTCCTTAGCCAGCAAAGTAAATGGGCCAGACCGGGATCACCAGTTTGAGGCCCCAGATGAACAGTACCCAACAGCCAAAAGTCAGGATTGCACTATTGATCAGTGCATCGCGCAAGCGGAACTCATCTCCCGCCAGCGCTGACATGGTGATCAAAACCGGCAAAGTAATAACCATTCCTAGCCGTGGGAGCATCAAGCCAAAAATCACGATCGCTGCGACGATGATCAACAGGGGCTTCCAGGCAATGTCGCCAATCAGATCGCCGCCCTCGGACTCGATGGTCAGGGCCTTGAAAAGAACCAGGCTTCCCAGGAGCGCCAACAGCACGCCCAGACCAAACGGGAAATAAGCCGGACCCGGACGGGCTGATGAGCCAAAACTGTATTCAGTCGACCCCCAGGCAAATGCCAGGCCGACGGCCAGGAACATCATGCCGGACCAGAAGTCTCTTTGACTCTTGATTTTCATCACAACCTTTCAACTAATTTATTAACTCCCGCATTCTATGGACTACCCAGACCCGTTTGACTAGTGGATTCCACGTAAGCGCTGAACTAAATCGAACGGGCAATTTCTTGGTCAATCAAGTCCATGCGGGCGTGCTGCGCAGGACCTCGCCGATCGTGGTTTGCCCTTCAGCCACCTTCATGGCACCTGCCAAGCGCAAGGGGCGCATGCCGTCCTGCAAAGCCTGGCGGCGCAGTGACGGCATCTCTGCCGCAGGATGCAAGCAGGCTTTGATCGCTTCGCTGACCGTCAAAAGCTCGTAGAGCCCGGCTCGGCCGAGAAACCCGGTGTTGCGGCACTCCAGGCAACCGACCGGCCTGCAAGGTTTGACGCCGCCGCTGATGCGCCAATGCTTGAGCATTTCATTGAGAGTTGCACGGGTCACAGTCGGGTCAGGCACTTTGCAATGGCGGCACAGCGTCCGTACGAGGCGCTGTGCCAGCACGCCGATCAAGGTGCCGCCGATCAAGTAGGACGGGACGCCCAGGTCAAGCAAGCGGGTGACGGCTGATGCGGCATCGTTGGTGTGCAGGGTACTGAACACGAGATGCCCGGTCAGCGCCGCCTGGATCGCCATCTCGGCGGTTTCGAGGTCGCGGATTTCACCCACCATGATGATGTCCGGGTCCTGTCGCATCAAGGCCCGCAAGCCTTCGGCAAACCCGAAATCGAGCAAGGTCTGCACCTGGGTCTGGTTGAACGCTGGTTCGATCATTTCGATCGGATCTTCTATCGAGCAGACATTGACCTCATCGGTCGCCAGACGCTTCAGCGTTGAATAGAGCGTCGTCGTCTTGCCGCTGCCGGTAGGCCCGGTAACCAAAATGATGCCGTGATCCTGGGTCACCAGTTTTTCCCAACGTTCGGCATCGTGGCTGGAAAAGCCTAGCGTGGCAAGGTCCTTTACAGCGAGGTCGGGGTCAAAAATGCGCATCACCATCTTTTCGCCGAAGGCGGTCGGGATCGTGGAGAGGCGCATTTCGACTTCTTCGCCGAGCAAGTTGCGTGTCTTGATGCGGCCATCAAGCGGACGGCGGCGTTCCACGACATCCATGCGCCCCAGCAGTTTGATGCGGGCTGTCATCGCGCTCATCACCGTGGGTGGCAACTGGTAAACCGTATGCAGAACGCCATCGATACGAAATCTGATCACGCCCATGTCGCGCCGCGGCTCCAGGTGAATATCACTGGCGCGCTGATCAAACGCGTATTGCCACAACCAATCGACGACTTGAACCACGCCTTGGTCATTGGCATCCAATTGCTTGTTGCTGCGTCCGAGCTCAACCAACTGTTCAAAGTTGGCCGCCTGGGCCGACGAGCCTGCCTTCTCTGCGGCACGTACTGATTGCGCCAAAGTAAAAAATTCGGTCGTGTAGCGGGCAATGTCGATCGGGCTGGCCAGCACCAGCTTGATCGCCTTGCGACTATGCGATTCGATCTCCGCTACCCATGCGATATCAAGAGGTTCTGACGTCGCGATCGTCACCTCGTTGAGTCCGATCTGCACCGGCAGGCAGCGCTTGGCCTGCGCATAAGCCATCGACATGATGTCTGCCACCCGCCCCACATCGACCGTCAGCGGATCGATGCGAACAAAAGGCAAATCAACATGCCGGGCCAGCCATTCCGACAAGGCATCGACATCGAGCGGTTTACCGTTGTCAGGTCGGATCAAGCCCAGATTACCGAGCCTGACCAGCGGGTGAAGCGAGGTGTCACCGGCAGTAAATCGCGCTTCGGTCCGTTTCAGCTGATCTTCATCGATCAGACCATCGACAAGCAGCCACTGCAGCAGCGTCCGCCATTCGAGCCGGCCGGGTTGGCGGCTTTCTGAGCCAACTCGGACCGCCGGCTTGCCCATCGCTGGGTCTAGGTTCCCAGCTGGCTGATGATGCTCAGCGGCAAGGGTTGAACCAGGCGCAGCCATTTACGCGCAGGAAGTTCGAACAAGGTTTCGATATTGGCAGCGCGGCGCTCGAGTTCTTCGCGGCCAGGGATTTGCACGCCACGCGCTGCCACCACGATGGTGTTGCCTTCCTTGGTTGGCGCAAGACTCCAGACCTGGTCAGAGCCGAAGACCTTGGCGATGCGCGCGGCGCTACGGGCAAAGCTGGCATCACGTCCGAACAGATTTACCGTCATCAGCCCCCCGTCGTCCAGCAATCCATGGCAGTTGGCATAGAACTCCTCGTCATCCAGCACTGGCGATGCAGCGTCATGGTCGTAAAGATCCACATTGAGCACCTGCACCGATTGCAATTGTTCGGTCTGGGCGACCCAATGCGCCGCATCGTCGTTGATGATGCTCAGCCTTGCGTCGTTCTCGGGCAGATGAAACCAGGCCCGGCAAGCAACGATCACGGTCGGATTGATCTCCACCGCTGTGGTGCGCATGCGCAGCAGCTTGTGACAAAAGCGTGTGATCGCCGCCGCACCCAGGCCCAACTGCACGGCGTGGCCCTCGCATAGCGATTCACTCTCACGCCAAAGCATCCAGACCATCATGCGCTGAATATATTCAAGCTCGAGTTTGTGCGGCTTGCGGATTCGCATCGCCCCTTGCACCCAGATCGAGTCAAGGTGCAAATACCTTACCCCGTCATATTCTGACAATGTGGCCGGTGCCCATTTGATTTTTTTAGTTTTGCTCACAGCCTATCCATCGTTGAGTTGCACGGCGATTTCCCGCCAGGCGACAAGTTTGTCATCAAAAGGCAAGGTGTAGGCCGGGCTGCTCGACGGCAGCGCCATGATGCGGTAGTTCACCGCCAGCAAACCCAAATGGCGTATTCCAAGACGCGCAGCCGTTCCGCCATTGAAGGCGATCACCCGCAACTCCGGCAGTTGGCCAAGCAAACCAGACAAGTCACTGCCATGGGGCGCGCGGATCTGGCTGTCCAGACTGCCGCGGCGATGCGTCGTGGTGATCACATCCCATAGACCGACCCTTGCACTGCGCAGCAAGGCCAGCCGGTCCGGGTATGCGCATTCCGCCAGCGGCAAATCCAGCGTCTGTCCGAGCAAACGCCAGAACTGGTTGCGCGGGTGCCCGTAATATTGCTGCGCCAGCAGCGAGGCCACGCCAGGAAAACTGCCCAGCAACAGCAGCCTCGTATCGGCTGCCGCCTGCGGCGCCAAACCTTGCAAGCGTGCTTCACCCAATTGGATCAGACGTCAACAGCGCCAGTCTGGGCAAGGCCGCCAGCGTATTGGCCTTGGTAATGGCTGCAGTTTGCACCAAAGTCCAGCCGCGAATTTCAGCCAAAGCCGCGGCAATTTTAGGCAACTCGGCAGGCTCATTGCGTGCGCTCAGGCCTTCATTTTTTTGCGCCGCCGTCCGGTACAGCCAATGCGGCGGCATATCGGGGGCATCGGTTTCCAGCACTATTGCTGAATCAGGCAATGCCTGGGCAAGGCGGCGGATCTGCAAGGAACGCTCGAACGTCAACATGCCGCCGAAGCCGAGGCGAAAACCCAGGGCGACGAAGGCCAGCGCCTGCTGCAGACTGCCATTGAACGCATGGGCAATGCCGCCGCTGACCGGGATACGTCGCAAGCCCTTCAGCAACTGGTCAGCGCTGCGGCGCACATGCAGCAACACCGGCAATCGATGGCGCCGCGCCAATTTCAGCTGTTCAGCATAGAAGTGCTGCTGCCTTTCAAGGTCGATCCCAGGAACAAAGAAATCGAGCCCGATTTCGCCGACCGCTAACAGCCGCGGGTCGCCCTTGTGGCGTTCAAGGAATTGATCCAGCCTTGCCAAGTCAGCGTCCTGTGCCTGCATGACCCGCAGCGGGTGGATACCGAGGGCATAGGAAAAACGATGTTGATGGGCAAGTTCGCGCACCCGTTCAAAATCCGCCGCGGCAACTGCCGGCAACAAGATCTGGCTGACCCCGGCAGCACGGGCGCGTTCGACTACCGCCGCGCGATCTGCATCAAACTCTGGCGCGTCAAGATGGCAGTGGCTGTCTATCCACATGGACGCAATGTCTTCAGCGGAACACCACCGTACGGTTGCCATTTAGCAGCACACGGTGTTCGGCATGCCATTGAATCGCCCGCGCCAGCGTGACGCATTCCACATCACAGCCCATTGCAACCAGTTGCTCGGGCGCCAGGCTGTGGTCGATGCGCGCAATTTCCTGCTCGATGATCGGGCCTTCGTCCAGATTTGAGGTGACGTAATGCGCGGTGGCACCGATCAACTTGACGCCGCGTTGATAAGCCTGGTGATAAGGCTTGGCGCCCTTGAAACTGGGCAAAAAGCTATGGTGGATATTGATCGCCCTTCCCGCCAGGTATTCGCACATTTCAGGGGAAAGAATCTGCATATAGCGAGCCAGCACCACCAGGTCGATGCGGTTTTCCTCGACCACTTCGCGAATTCGGCGCTCCTGCAACTGCTTTTGCTCGTCGGTGGAGTTCAGCAGCGGGAAATGATGGAAGGGAATATCGTGCGACGCGGCCAGTTGGTAAAAATCACGGTGATTTGAAACGATGGCAGGAATCTCGATCGGCAAATGCCCGGTCTGCACGCGAAACAGCAGATCGTTCAGGCAATGACCCAGCTTTGACACCAACAGCAGGACCCGGGTCTTGGCCTCACGCGCCACCAAGGTCCATTCCATCTGCAGTTTCGTGGCCAGCGGTTCGAAAGCCGCTCGCAATTCTTCGAGCGCCACGTCGGCTGCGCATTCGAACTCGATGCGCATGAAAAAACGGCTGTGGTCAGCGTCTCCATGTTGGGCCGAAGTCAGGATATTGCCGCCTTTGGCAAGCAGGACGCCACTGACCGCGTGGACGATGCCGGCCTGGTCAGGGCAGCTGATCTTGAGAATGAAGCGGATCTTGTTCAAGTTGGAACCTGGAGGAAATGGTTAGGAGAGGCTATCACTTTGGTCCCATGGATTGCCCGCCGATGAGGCTGAGCTGGGTCTGGCATTGCGCAGCCAGACCCTGATCGTGCGTTACCAGCACAAAGGCCGTGCCCTGATCACGGGCCAGTTCCAGCATCAACTCGAACACCGCTTGGGCGGTGCTGCGGTCGAGATTGCCGGTCGGCTCGTCAGCCAGCACGCAGGCCGGCTTGGTCACCAGCGCCCTGGCAATTGCCACCCGCTGGCGCTCGCCGCCGGACAACTCCGAAGGCCGGTGCATCAACCGGGCCGACAAGCCGACCCGGGCCAGCATCGCGGTGGCAGCCTGGCGCGCCAGCGCCTGTGGCATGCGGCGGATACGCAAGGGCATCGCGACATTGTCGAGTGCGCTGAATTCAGGCAGCAAATGGTGGAACTGGTAGACAAAGCCGAGATGCTGATTGCGCCAGCGGCCGAGTTCAGGCTCGCCCATCGCGCCAAGTTGCCGTCCCATCAAGGACACCTGGCCGGCATTGGGTCGATCCAGCCCACCCAACAGGTGCAGCAATGTCGACTTGCCCGAGCCGGAAGCACCGACGACGGCCAAGGTCTGGCCGCGCTGCACGGCGATGTCGACGCCGGTCAGCACCGTCACATCGAGCCCACCTTCGCTGAAGCGTCTTGTCAGGCCCTGGCCCAGCAGCACATGATCATTCATAGCGCAGCGCCTCGGCAGGTTGCACGCGGCTGGCGCGCCAACTCGGGTAGATCGTTGCAAGAAAAGCCAGCACCAGCGAGGTCAAGGCGATCGGCAAAATATCGCTACGCTGAGGGTCGCTGGGCATATGGCTGATCAGGTAGATGCTGCCCGGCAAAAAGCTGACGTTCAATGCCCGCTCAATCAGCGGCACGATCAGATCAAGATTGACCGCCACCAGCAGCCCCATGCCAACGCCCGAAAGCGTGCCGATGACTCCGGATGTAGCGCCCTGCACCATGAAGATCGCCATGATCGAACGCGGACTCGCACCCAGCGTGCGCAGAATGGCGATGTCGGCCTGCTTGTCGGTCACCGTCATCACCAGGGTCGAGACCAGATTGAAAGCCGCTACCGCAACGATCAGGGTCAGGATGATGCTCATCAGGCGCTTTTCGACCTGCACCGCCTCAAACCAGTTGGCGTTGGTTCTGGTCCAGTCGCGTACGACGACATCGGGGCCGAGGCTTTGCGCCAAGGCCTGCGCGACCCTACGCGCCTGATGCACATCGCGCAGCTTCAACTGCACACCGGTCGGCCCGGCAACGCGGAAAAGCTTGGCCGCATCGTCGACATGAATCAGCGCCATGCCGTTGTCATATTCATAGTGCCCCGCTTGGAAGGTACCGACCAGCGTGAATTGCTTCAACCGGGGCACGACCCCGGCCGGCGTCACCTGCCCGCCCGGAGCCACCAGCGTAATCTTGTCGCCGACATGCACACCGAGGCCGCGCGCCAGTTCGAAACCGAGCACGATGCCCCATTCGCCGGCTTTCAAGCGGCCAAGCACACCGTCCTTCAGTTGTGCAGCGAGCGGCGTCACCGTGGCTTCGTCGGCGGGCGAAATGCCGCGGATGACGGCGCCGCGCATCTCGTCGCCGCGGGCAATCAAGGCCTGCGCCGCGACGAAGGGCGCAGCGCCGATGACCGCCTTGTTCTCGCCAGCCTGCCGCGCAGTTGCTTGCCAATCGGGCAAGGCCTGGCCCTGCGCAGAGAGCACTTCGACATGGGCGATCACCGACAACATGCGGTCGCGCACCTCGCTCTGGAATCCATTCATCACCGACAGCACGATGATCAACGCGGCCACGCCCAGGGCAATGCCGAGCACCGAAACGCCGGAAATAAAGGAGATGAAGCGGTTGCGCCGCCCGCCTTTGCCAGCGCGCGTATAACGCCAACCAATCTGCAATTCATAGGGCCAGTTCATGGGCAAGAATGCTAACCGCGATTCGAGGCTGTTCCTGGCGAAACAGTTAGCATCCAGCAAACCCAACATCAAGGAAGTCCCATGCCCGTCATCACCTGCATCGAAGATCTGCGCGTTCTGGCCAAGAAACGCGTGCCGCGCATGTTCTATGACTATGCCGATTCGGGCAGCTGGACGGAGAGCACCTACCGCGCCAACGCAAGCGATTTCCAGAAAATCAAGCTGCGCCAACGCGTTGCGGTGAATATGGAAAACCGCAGCACTGCCACCCAGATGGTCGGCATCGACGTCAGGATGCCGGTTTGCATCGCCCCGGTCGGGCTGACCGGCATGCAGCATGCCGATGGCGAAATTCACGCGGCCAGGGCAGCAGAAAAGTTCGGCATTCCATTCACCCTGAGCACCATGAGCATCTGCTCGATCGAGGACATCGCCAGCCACACCAGCGCGCCGTTCTGGTTCCAGCTTTACATGATGCGCGACCGCGAAGCCATGGCCCGCATGATCGATCGCTGCAAGGTCGCGCGCTGCTCGGCGTTGGTACTGACCCTGGATTTGCAGGTGATCGGCCAGCGCCACAAGGACCTGAAGAACGGCCTCACCGCGCCCCCGCGGCCAACGCTGGCCAACATCATCAACCTGATGACCAAGCCGCGCTGGTGCCTGGGCATGGCCGGAACCAATCGACATACCTTCCGCAATCTGGTCGGCCATGTGAAAGGCGTCAGCAATATGAACTCGCTGGCCGCCTGGACCAACGAGCAGTTCGACCCGACCCTGTCATGGGCCGATGTCGAATGGGTCAAGCAGCAATGGGGCGGCAAGCTGATCCTGAAGGGCATCATGGATGTGGAAGACGCAAAGCTCGCGGTCGCCAGCGGGGCTGACGCCATCGTCGTCAGCAACCATGGCGGTCGCCAACTCGACGGTGCGCAGAGCAGCATCGAGGCGCTGCCAGCGATCGTGGCGGCAGTCGGTGACCAGCTCGAAGTCTGGATGGACGGCGGCATCCGCAGCGGCCAGGACGTATTGAAGGCCTGGGCCCTGGGCGCACGCGGCACGATGATTGGCCGCGCGATGGTCTACGGACTGGGCGCGATGGGTGAGGCTGGCGTCACCAAAGCACTCCAAATCATCCACAAGGAACTCGACGTGACGATGGCTTTCAGCGGCCATACGCAACTGCAGAACGTCACGCGCGACATCCTCCTGCCGGGTACTTATCCAGAATGAGCAGCAAAAATACCGAGCGGCCGTTCGACCTGATCGTCTTCGGTGCCAGCGGTTTCACCGGGCGCCTGATCGCCGAAGCTCTGCAGAACGGCGCCGGCGACGGATTGAAATGGGCGCTGGCCGGGCGCAGCTTGGCCAAGCTCAGCGAGGTCAGAGCGGTGATCGGGGCACCCGACAGCTTGCCCTTGATCGCCGCTGATGCAAACGACTCAGCCTCAATGACCCAGTTGGCCAGCCAGACCCGCGTGCTCATCAGCACGGTCGGCCCTTATCAACTGCATGGCGAAAAACTGGTGCTGGCCTGTGCGGCAACAGGCACCGACTATGTCGACCTTTGCGGCGAACCCGGCTGGATGCAACAGATGATCCCGCGGCTTACAGCGCCGGCACAGGCCAGCGGAGCACGCATTGTTTTTTCATGCGGATTCGATTCGATCCCCTTCGAGCTCGGCGTACTTTTCCTGCAGGACGAGGCGCTGCGCCGCTTCGGCAAACCGCTGCAGCGCGTGCGCGGCCGGGTTCGCGTCATGAAAGGCGGCATGTCGGGCGGCACTGTGGCCAGCGCCTTGGCCACCTTCGAGCAGATCGGTCGCAACCCGGCGCTGCAGCGGGTTCTGACCGATCCGTTCGCATTGACGCCGGGATTTCGCGGGCCCGAACAGCCGGAAGGCGATTCTGCGACCTACGACTTGCAGGCTGGATCGTGGACCGGTCCCTTCATCATGGCGCCGATCAACACCAAAAATGTGCACCGCAGCAACGCCTTGCTCGGTCACCCCTGGGGTCAGGACTTCGAATATGACGAGCGCATGCTGACCGGCGACGGCCCCCGGGGCGAGAAGCGCGCCCGGGCCATGGCACGCAATGCAAGGATCCAGAATGTGCTGCTAGGCTTTGGCCCGGCGCGCGCGCTGCTGCGCAGATTTTTCCTGCCCAAGCCGGGCCAGGGACCGAGTTTGCAGCAGCGCGAAGCGGGACGCTACGAGATCCTCTTTAGCGGCGAAACCGCTGACCGGCAGGCGCTGAATGCCAGCGTCTGCGGCGATCGCGACCCTGGCTATGGATCGACTTCGAAGATGATTGTCCAAGCCGCCATCTGCCTGGCGAAAGAATGCAGTTCGGCAGTCACCGCTGGCGGCGTCTGGACGCCGGGAGCAGCGATGGGTATGACGCTGGTGCAGCGCTTGCAAGCCCATGCCGGGCTGCGTTTCGAGCTCGGCAACTGAACAAGGCTGATCCAATGCTACTGCTCGACCGTTGTATCAATCAGTAAGACCACCGATACCAAAGCAGCGGCGATCGGGTTAGGATTTATTTCCGAAACCAATAGATTACTGGAGACGAACATGGCTTTTCAACAACAACTGATCCTGCGTTCATGCGCCCTTGCCCTTGGCATTGCCGGACTCGGTGCAGCCTTGGCCCAGCAGGCGGCGCCAGCGATTCCGGCCACCTGGTCGCAAGGCCGGACTGCCGAGCAGGAAAGCCTCAATCTGGTGCCGAATCCACCGGGTCTGACCGCGATGGCGCTTGCCGACATCCAGACCAACCGACTGAAAGTGCCGGCCGGGTTCAAGATCGAGCTATGGGCCTATGGCATGCCCAATGCCCGTTCGATGGCCCAGTCACCTGCCGGAACGATCTTTGTCGGCACGCGCTTCCCGGGCAATGTCTATGCCGTCATTGACAAGGGCGACCGGCGTGAAGTCAAGGTCATCGCCAAGGGCATGCACCGCCCGAACGGCGTGGTGTTCAAGAACGGCTCGCTCTATGTGGCCGAGCTGTCGCGAATCATCCGCTACGACAATATCGAAGCCAATCTGGACAACCCGCCGGCGCCGGTCGTCGTCTTCGACGCCTTGCCCAAGGATGAGCCGCATGGCTGGAAGTTCATGCGCCTGAGCCCGGATGGCAACTATCTTTATTTCCAGATCGGCACACCTGCCAACATCACCGTACAGCCGGTCACTCATGCAGCGATCATGCGCTTGAATCTGACCACGAACATCCTCGAAACCGTCGCGCAAGGGGTGCGCAACAGCGTCGGCATGGACTTCCATCCGGTCACCAAGGAACTCTGGTTCACCAACAACGGCCGCGACTGGGTCAATGACGAATTGCCGCATGACACCTTGAATCATGTCTCGGCCAAACGGATGAACTTCGGTTATCCGTTCTGCCATCAGGGCGACCTGCTCGACCCGACCTTCGGCAAGGGCCGTTCTTGCGACGAGTTCGACAAGCCCGACATGAAACTCGGGCCTCACGTAGCTGCGCTGGGCATGCGTTTCTACACCGGCAAGCAATTCCCGGCTGAATACAAGAACAATATCTTCATCGCCGAACATGGTTCATGGAATCGCAGCAAGAAGACCGGCTACCAGGTCGTCCGCGTCGTGCTTGATGCCAAGGGCAAGCCAGCCAAGCTGGAGCCTTTTGTCACTGGTTGGCTGAATGGCGAGGACTATTCGGGGCGCCCGGCTGACGTCCATGTCATGCCCGACGGAGCGCTGCTGGTCTCCGACGACGAAGCCGGCGCAATCTTCCGCGTCTCCTACGCCAAAAAATGACTTTGCATCGATCCCTCGAAGCCACCCTCGGGGTGGCTTTTTTCAGCTTGTCACTCATTGCCTCGACCGCGACAGCGGGGCCAGATGCTGTCGCCGGCAAAGCCAAGTCACAGATCTGCAGCGCCTGCCATGGCGAAGCAGGTATTGCCGTTGTGCCCGGCGTGCCGCATCTGGCAGCCCAACCGTACCTGTCGGTCTTTTATCAATTGGTGCAGTTTCGCGAACAGCGCCGTCTGGGCGGGGGTATGGAAGCCTTGGTCGCGACACTCAGCGACCAGGATATGCGCGACATCGGCGCCCATTACGCCAGCTTGCCGGCACCTCCTGCAGGCCAAGCGTTGGCAGAAAAAATCACTGCTGGCGCACAGATTTCACGACAGAGCTTTTGCCAATCCTGCCATGGTGAAAATCTGCAGGGCCAGAAACATGTGCCGAGGATTGCCGGCCAATCCGCCGACTACCTGACTTTGCAACTGAAGAATTTGCGTTCAGGTGCCAGGGCCGATATGGACGGCACGATGGGCAGCGCTGCGCGCGCCCTGAGCGATGCCGACATCGATGCGCTGGCGGCGTTTGCCAGCGCCAAGCCATAGCAGATCAGGTCAGCGAAACAATCGCTTCACTTGCTGTCGGTCATGGGCGACTTGTTGTGCATCATGTCCTCGGCAAAACCCTGTTTGCTGAGGCCCTTGACATATTCGATGCCCTTGCCGTTCTTCACAGGAAGTCGGGAGCCGGTGACAAATGACTTCTGGTTGGTTTCTTCTTCGGCCTGCAACTGGCCCGGCCCAACTGCGCTCGAGGGAATCGCGCAGCCTGACAGGACCCCGGCAAAAACCAAGATGGCCAGTGATATTTTTTTGACACTTGACATCGTATTTCCTCAATGACTTCTGATTCAACGGTGAGATCGTAGCGCCGAATCGAACAGCCCTCAGGGCTTGAGCTTGGCCACCAGGGTCAGAATATCGTAGCTGGCGACGATTTCACCGCGCTGATTCAAGACCTGCACATCCCAGGCGACGACACCCTGCGGGGGCTGATCGGGGCGATTGCCACGATCGGTCTTGCGCTTGCAGGTCAGCCGTGCCTGGATCGTGTCGCCGATCGCCACCGGGTTGACGAAGCGCAGTTGATCGAGGCCGTAATTGGCCAGCACAGGGCCGGGTGCGGGTGAAACGAACAATCCGGCCGCCGCTGACAGCACGAAATAGCCATGTGCAATGCGCTGGCCGAACTGGGTGTCCTTCACCGCGATCGCGTCGAAATGCATATAGAAATAATCACCCGAAACGCCGCCAAAGTTGACGATGTCGGCCTCGGTGACGGTGCGCCGATGGGTCAATAGCGAATCGCCAACTTCGATCTCTTCGAAATGCTTGCGGAAGGGATGAACCGGGTCCTCCTTGACCCGGGCCCCGCGCTGGTATTCGCCGGTGATCGCGGTCAGCATTGACGGTGAGCCCTGGACCGCACAGCGCTGCAGGTAATGCTTGACCGCCAGGATGCCACCGAGCTCTTCGCCGCCCCCGGCGCGGCCCGGGCCGCCATGCTTGAGCTGAGGCAGCGGCGAGCCATGCCCGGTCGATTCCCTGGCTGCATCACGATCAAGCACCAGCATGCGACCATGAAAAGCCGCCGCATGGTGAACGAAGCGGGCGGCGATTGCCGGCGTCTTGGTGATGACCGAACCGACCAGGCTGCCGCGCCCCTTGGCGGCGAGTTGCAGCGCTTGGTCGGGATCGTCATAAGGCATCAGGGTCGAGACCGGGCCGAAGGCTTCGACCTCATGCACGACCTCGTTGGCAAAACCGTCGCGGCAGAGCAAGAGCGTCGGCGCGAAGAACGCGCCCTCGGCCACGCCCTCACCCAGCGGTGCGAATCCGTCGCCTGCGCCATAAATTATCTCGTTGCCTTGACTCAGCAACAGCGAGCGCTCGGCAACATCATGCTGCTGCGCTCTGGAGGCCAGGGCACCCATGCGCACGCCTTCAAGCGCCGGGTCGCCGACCTTGACCTGGGCCAGACGCAAGCGCAAGGCAGTCGCCACTGCATCGAGATGCTGCCGCGGCACGATGGCGCGGCGGATCGCGGTGCATTTCTGCCCGGTCTTGGCCGTCATCTCGCGCGCTACTTCCTTGACGAACAAGTCGAACTCGGGATCATCCGGCGTCACGTCAGGCGCCAGGATCGCGCAGTTCAGGCTGTCGGCCTCGCCGTTGAACGGGATGCTGCGGCGGATCAGATTGGCATTGACGCGCAGCATCGCTGCGGTATCGGCCGAACCGGTGAAGGTGACGACATCGGTCTCTTCCAGGCGGTCGAGCAGGTCGCCCGAGCTGCCAATGATCAATTGCAGGCTGCCGGCTGGCAGCAGCTCCGATTGCTGGATCAAGCGCATCGCCGCTTCGGCGATATAGCTGGTCGAGCTGGCGGGCTTGATGATGGCCGGCATACCGGCGAGGAAGCAAGGCGCGAACTTTTCCAGCATGCCCCAGATGGGAAAATTGAAAGCATTGATATGGACTGCCACGCCCTGCCTCGGCACCAGGATATGGGTTCCAAGGAATTGGCCATCCTTGCCCAGAGCGACGGCCGGGCCTTCATGCAAAACCTTGGCAGAAGGCAGCTCGCGCCGGCCGATGCCAGCATAGGCAAACAAGGTACCGATGCCACCTTCGATGTCAATCCAGGAATCGGCCCGGGTGGCACCGCTAGGCGCAGAAATCGAGTAGAGCAGCTCTTTTCGCTCCAGCAGGTAAGCGGCCAGCGTCTTCAGGATCGAAGCGCGCTGCTGGAAGTCCAGTTGCAGCAAGGCCGGCAAAGCGGTCCCGCGCGCATAGGCCAGCGATTCGCCAAAGTCGATCGCATCGGCATGGGTCGATGCCACGGCACGGCCATTGATCGCGCTGCGAAGCAAACTCGCAGGCTGGCTGCCGATCCAGCGGTTGGCGATCAGGCTTTGAAGAATCGGCGTTGCTATGGACATGACTAGCCTTCAAGAATCAAGCCGCCAGCCGCTGAAGCGGCTGGCGGCATACAGCTCAGGGAACCAGTTTCCAGGCGCCGTTTTCAATCTTCACCATCACGCGGGCGCGCTGGTCCAGGCCCAGGTGGTCGGTGGCCGACATATTGAATACGCCATGTGCTCCGGGCAATTCCTTGACTGTTTCAAGCGCATCGCGCAGGGCTGAGCGGAATGCCGGTGTGCCGGGCTGTGCGTTCTTCAAGGCGACAGGCAAGGCCGCTTTCAGCAGCAGACCAGCGTCCCAGGCATGACCGCCGAAGGTCGATACCGTGCCTTTGCCGAATGCCGCTTCATAGGCCGACACATAGTCCAGCGCGCTCTTCTTCAAGGGATGACCCGCAGGCAACTGTGCAGCGACCAGCACCGGACCCGATGGCAGGAATGTACCGTCCACATCCTTGCCGCCAACGCGCAGGAAATCGTTGTTGGCAACGCCATGAGTCTGGTAATACATGCCGGCATAGCCCCGCTCTTTCAGCGTCTTTTGCGGCAGCACAGCCGGTGTACCCGAACCGGCGATCAGCACCGCGTCGGGTTTGGCAGCGATGATCTTCAGCACCTGGCCCGTCACCGAGGTGTCGGCCCGGTTGTAGCGCTCAGAAGCCACCACCTGCAAGCCCTTGATCGCAGCGATCTTGGTGAACTCCTGGTACCAGCCCTCACCATAGGCATCGGCAAAGCCGATGAATCCCGCCGTCTTGACGCCCGCCGCGGCCATATGCTGGACGATCGCCAGCGCCATCATGATGTCGTTCTGCGGCGTCTTGAACACCCAGCGCTTCTTCGCGTCGACCGGTTCGATGATGCGTGCCGAAGCTGCCATCGAAATCATCGGCGTGGCCGACTCGGCCGCCGCGTCGATCATCGCCAAAGAATTCGGCGTGATGGTCGAGCCGATGATCACGTCGACCTTGTGCTCGGTGATCAGCTTGCGCGTATTGGCCACCGCCGCGGTGGTGTCGGAGGCATCGTCAAGAACGAAGTAATTGACCTTTTGCCCCCCGATGGTCGCAGGCAGCAGGCTCAGGGTGTTTTTCTCCGGAATGCCCAGCGATGCAGCCGGCCCGGTGGCCGATACGACCACGCCAACATTGACATCAGCCTGGGCGCCAAGGGCCAGATAAGCCGCAGCTGCGGCACAAATCATCTTGATCATCTTCATACTCGTCTCCTAGGGTTGCTATTCAATCGAGGCTGCCGGTGTTTGCACCGCGCCGAGTCCACCAAAAAAAAGATCCGCCACCATTGGCGCCATCGCATCGTAAGTCAGCTTGCCACCCGGCTGAAGCCAGGTGAAGGTCCAATTGATCATGCCGAACAAAAGCATGGTCAACGGTTTATCCAGATTTGCGCCATGCAGTTCAGGCCTGACCGCTGCGACAGCATCGGCAAATGCCGACACCACCTGGCGTTCCACCTGACGCAGCCGCGCCTGATCTTCGGCTTCGAGAAACCTCATGTCCTCGGTCAATACGCGGTGCTGGTTTTGCGCCTGGCCATAAGCCTGCACAAAACTCATGATCAATTCACGCAGATGGGCTTCGGGGGCCAGCCCCTGCGAAGCCACCGCAGCCACCAGTTCAGCCAGGCTTTGCACATGGGTCTCACAGATCTGCATCAACAACTGGTGCTTGTCGCGCATATAGTGATACAGCGTCGCCTTGGATACCTTGCAGGCCAGCGCCACTTCATTCATTGAAGTGCCAGGATAGCCCTGCTGCGCAAACAGATGGGCAGCCGCAGCGAGGATTTCCTCGCGTTGCAGCTCGAATCCGGCGGCGCGTCCCCTGGCCATGTCAGCGCTCGTCGAACGAGATCACCAGCCGCGGCGTCAACGCGTGCGACTGGCAACTGAGGATGAAGCCGGCGGCCAACTCTCGCTTGTCGAGCGCAAAGTTCTTGTCCATGCGGACTTCGCCTTCGAGCAATTTGCAGCGGCAGGTCGAACAGACTCCGGACTTGCAGGAAAAAGGCAGATCGATGCCGGCACGAACGGCCGCGCCGAGCAAGCTGGTATCGGATCTGGAAAATTCGATTTCGCGGCTGATACCGTCGCGGATCACCAGAACGCTTGCGCTGTCGGCGTCACCGGCCTGGGTTTGATGCGGCGGCGCCTTGCCGGCCTGGGTCTCGATTGTGCCGAAGCGCTCGACATGGATCGCTTCTTCAGCCACACCTGCGGCGCGCAAGGCAGCTTCAGCCTGCTCGTTCATCTGCAAGGGGCCGCAAATAAGGGCCTGATCAATACCTGCTGCCGGGAGCAGGGTGCGCAGGAACTCGCTGACCTTGGCCCCATCGATGCGCCCGGCCAGCAATGGCGAATCGACCTGCTCGCGCGAGAACAAGGCATGCAGCGACAGCCGCGTCATATAGCGGTTCTTCAGGTCCTCGAGCTCCTCCTTGAACATCGTCGACGCCTGGCTGCGGTTGCCATAAATCAGCGTGAAGCGGCTGCCTGGCTCGCGCGCCAGCATGGTCTTCATGATCGACAGGATCGGTGTGATGCCCGAACCGGCGGCTATGCCCAGGCAATGGCGCGCTTTGCCAGAGGCACCAGTCAAGCCGAAACGGCCCTGCGGTGGATAGCTTTCAATCGGGTCGCCGACCTTCAAGTCGCGATTGACCCAGGTCGAAAATACACCACCATCGACCCGGCGCACGCCAACGCGCAATTCAGTATCACCCACAGCCGAACAGATCGAATAGGAGCGGCGCAGGTCCTGACCCGCCACTTGATGCCTTAGGGTCAGGTATTGCCCGGGTTCAAACCGGAAGGCCTCGGCGAGTTCGGGCGGGACAGCCAAGCTGACGATCACCGCCTCGTCGGTATCGGGCGTGATGGCGCTGACGGTCAGCTGATGGAAGTGAAGGCTCATGGGCGTCGCGGTCTCAGATCGGTTTGAAATACTCGAACGGCTCGGCGCAGGCCAGGCAGCGATACAGCGCCTTGCAAGCGGTGGAACCGAAAGCCGCGAGCTTTTCGGTCTGCAAGGAGCCGCAGCGCGGGCAGGCCAGTTGCGTCAGCGCGGCCCGGTGCACCAAACGGATCGGCTGACCGGCAGAGCCTGCTGCAGGGCCCGGTGGCGCAATGCCGTAGGCGCGTAGCTTGTCGCGGCCTTCGGCGCTGATCCAGTCGCTCGTCCAGGCCGGCGCACGCTGCATGATGATGCTGATTTCGCCAAAGGCCGCCAATGCGGCGCGTACATCATCCTGAATCAATTCGGTCGCCGGACAGCCCGAATAGGTCGGCGTCAGCACGACTTCGAGGCCGCCTGCGGTCTCGCGCAGATCGCGCACGATGCCCAGTTCGCACAGCGAAATCGCCGGCACTTCAGGGTCGGGAATCTGGCGCAGGACTTCCCAGGCAGCATCGAGGCGGCCGCAGGTATTTTGCAGCGGGGAAGCCGTCACCAGCGACCGCCTGGAAACGCGCGTTGCAGGTATTGCAGCTCAGCCAGCAAATGGCCCATGTATTCACTATGAATGCCGCGCTTGCCATTCGACATGAAGGCGCTGGCCTTGGGCATGGTCAGACCTGCGTCGCTCAAGACTTCCGCCACATGGGCCTGCCATTCAGGCAACAACTCCGACCAGGCCGGCCCCAGACCCTGGGCTGCGGCAGCGGCGTCGACAGCATCGGCATCGAACAACTCTTTGAAATAGGGCCACAGTTGCTGCAAAGCCGTTTGCATTCGCGCAGCCGACTCGGGCGTGCCATCGCCGAGCCGCACGACCCAGTCAGCCGCATGCTGCTGCTGATAGGCTGCTTCCTTGACCGCCTTGGCAGCGATCGCCGCCAGCCCTGCATCGCTAGACTGCTGCAGCCTTCTGTAAAGCAGCAGCAGCCAGGTCGAAACCGCAAAATTACGCATTTGCGTGAAAGCAAAATCGTGGCTGGCCTCGAAGCCATTGGGCAATTCCATCAGCACCGGGTTCAGGTACTGACGCTCGTCGCGCAGGAAGGCCAGTTGGTCTTCGTCATGCCCTTGACCGTCGAGGTCCCCCGCATGGGTCAGCAAGGCGCGCGCCTGGCCGATCAGGTCGAGCGCCATATTGCTCAGGGCCAGATCCTCTTCGAGCACCGGCGCATGGCCGCACCATTCGCCCAGTCGCTGGCCGAGGATCAGGCAACTGTCGCCGATCCGCAGCAGGTATTGCACGGCAGGCTGATGGCCCACCTTGATGGAAGCTTCAGACATCGCCGGCCTACATATGGTTGATGGCATCGGGCAGCTGATAAAAGCTCGGATGCCTGTACACCTTGTCTTCCATCGGGTCGAAGTAATTGCTCTTTTCGCCGGGGTCGGATGCGGTGATCTGATTTGACGGCACGACCCAGATGCTGCAGCCCTCCTGTCGCCTGGTGTAAACCTCGCGCGCCATCTGCACCGCCATCTTGGCGTCGGCGGCATGCAGACTGCCGCAATGTTTGTGATCAAGCCCGGCCTTGCTGCGCACGAACACTTCCCACAAAGGCCATTCCACTGCCACTTGCTCGCTCATGCTGCCATCCTTTGGGTTTGTCTTTCGCCTTGCTTTTTCGCATGGGCCAGGGCGGCTTCGCGCACCCAGGCGCCCGCTTCCCAGGCTTTGACACGCTGGGCCAGACGCTCGCGGTTGCAGGGGCCATCGCCGCCGACGACACGCCAGAATTCCGACCAGTCGATGGCGCCGAAGTCGTAGGAATCGCGCTCGGCATTCCATTGCAAATCGGGATCCGGCACGGTCACGCCGAGCAATTGCGCCTGCGGAATCGTCGCGTCGACGAACTTCTGGCGCAACTCGTCGTTGGAAATCCGCTTGATACCCCAGCGCATCGACTGCTCCGAGTTCGGCGAATCCTTGTCTGCCGGGCCGAACATCATCAGCGACGGCCACCACCAGCGGTTCACCGCGTCCTGGACCATTTCTTTTTGCGCTGCGCTGCCGTCGCGCATCATCACCAGCAGCGCTTCAAAACCCTGGCGCTGATGGAAACTTTCTTCGCGGCAAACGCGGATCATCGCCCGCGCATAAGGGGCAAATGAGCAGCGGCACAGCGGCACCTGGTTCATGATCGCAGCGCCGTCGACGAGCCAACCGATCATGCCAATGTCGGCCCAGCTCAAGGTCGGGTAATTGAAGATCGAGCTGTACTTGGCCTTGCCCGAATGCAAGGCGTCGAACATCTGGTCTCGGCTGGTGCCCAAGGTCTCTGCGGCGGCGTACAGATACAGGCCATGGCCGCCTTCGTCCTGTACCTTGGCCAGCAGGATTGCCTTGCGCTTGAGCGTCGGCGCACGCGAAATCCAGTTGCCTTCGGGCAGCATGCCGACGATCTCGGAATGCGCATGCTGGCTAATCTGGCGCACCAGCGTCTTGCGGTAATGCTCGGGCATCCAGTCCTTGGCCTCGATGAATTCACCTGCCGCAATCCGCGCTTCGAAAGCTGCTTCGCGCTGCGCGTCCTCGTTGTTGGTGGCTTGCACCGCCAGATCCTGCTGGCCCACGCTCATTGCCTGTGTGTACATGGCTTGTTTCCTCTTCAGGGCTTGGGGCGCTGATCGATCACTCGCCTGGCCTTGCCGACCAGCGTGCGTTCAATCGAATCAGGCGCCCCGACGCTGACCTTGGTCGAGACGCCGACCAGCGTCTTGATCCGGTGCTGCAGCGACTGGGCAATCACGCCGATTTCAGCGCCGACCGCTTCAGGCCGCAACTCGCAGCGCACCTCGACCGCATCGAGCGGCCCTTGCCTGGTGATCAACAATTGGTACTGGCCCGACAACAGCGGCTCCTGCAGCACCAACTCCTCAATCTGAGTCGGGAACATATTGACGCCGCGGATGATCAGCATGTCGTCGCTGCGGCCGACGATCTTGCCCATGCGGCGCATGCTGCGCGAGGTCGGCGGCAGCAAGCGGGTCAGATCTCTGGTGCGGTAGCGGATGATCGGCAGCGCCTGCTTGGACAGACTGGTAAAAACCAACTCTCCTTCCGAGCCATCGGGCAGCACCGCGCCGGTATCGGGGTCGATGATCTCGGGGTAGAAATGGTCCTCCCAGACCACCGGGCCATCCTTCGATTCGACGCATTCGCTGGCAACGCCCGGGCCCATCACTTCAGACAGGCCGTAGATGTCGACCGCATCAATGCCGGTACGGGTTTCGATTTCGCGCCGCATCGCTTCGGTCCAGGGCTCGGCGCCGAATACGCCAATGCGCAAGGAGCATTGCCTGGCGTCCAGGCCCTGACGCGCGAATTCCTCGATGATCACCTGCATATAGCTGGGCGTGACCATGATCACATCGGGCTTGAAATCCTGGATCAGTTGCACCTGTTTTTCAGTCTGACCGCCCGACATCGGGATCACCGTACAACCGAGCCGCTCGGCACCGTAATGCGCGCCCAGGCCACCGGTGAACAAACCATAGCCATAAGCGATATGGACGACGTCTCCGGCGCGGGTGCCAGCGGCACGCAGCGAGCGCGCGACCAGACCGGCCCAGACGTCGATGTCGGCCGCCGTGTAACCCACCACCGTGGGTTTTCCGGTCGTCCCCGACGAGGCGTGGACGCGGGCGACTTGCTCACGCGGCACCGCGAACATGCCGAATGGGTAGTTATCGCGCAGATCCTTCTTGGTCGTGAACGGGAACAAGGCCAGATCGGCGAGCGACTTCAGATCGCCTGGCTGCACACCCTTGGCATCAAAAGCGGCCCGGTAATGCGGCACATGGTCATAAGCATGCTGCAAGCTCCAGCGCATGCGCTGCAATTGCAAGGCCTGCAGCTCGTCAAGGCTGGCGGTTTCAATCGGATCGAGCCCCGCCGGGGCAGTTTTTTTCAATTGCATGCTGATCCTGTTGATTTCAAACTGTCGGGCCGGGCAAGGGCATGACCGGTTTGCCCTTGATGCAATAGGACCGCCCCCGGAAGACGGCAACCAACTCGTCATGCTGGTTGCTGACCCGGATGTCGTAGACGCCGGTGCGGCCGGACAAGGACACCTCGCTGGCCTGGGCGGTCAATCGGTCGCCCTTTTGCGCGGGCGCCACGATGTCGATGGCAAAACCCGAAGCGACGGTCAACTGATTGCGGCTGTTGCAGGCAAAAGCAAAACATGAATCGGCCAGCGTGGCGATCATGCCGCCATGGCAGATGTCGAAACCATTGAGCATGTCATCGCGCACCGTCATCGCCAGCCTGGCTTGGCCGGGCGAAATACTGAGGATTTCAAAACCCATCGATTGGCTGACGCGGTCATTGGCGAACATGCTGTCACGCACCGCTTCGGCGATCTCCTGTCCGGTCAACATGTCAGCGATCGGTAAAAACTGCTGCGCGCTTTTGCAGGAAGGCCGCCGCGCCCTCCTGGAAATCAGCCGAAAACCCGAGCCGGCTTTGCAGCAAAGATTCCTGTTTCAAGGCTGTTTCATAGTCCATCAAACCTGCGGCATCAAAGGCTTGGCGAGTCTGCGCCAGCGCCAGCACCGGCAGCAGGCTCAAGCGTTGCGCCAGGGCCTGTGCGGCTTCAGCCAATTCGGCATCAGGCAGGCAGCGGTAAATCAAGCCCATGGTTTGCGCCTCGGCCGCCGGCAGCTTGTCGCCGAGCAGGGTCAGTTGCAGGGCCCGCGCCCTGCCGACCAGACGCGGCAATAGCCAACTGCCACCGCAATCCGGGATCAAGCCAATCTTGCCGAAAGCCTGGATGAAACTTGCAGACTGCCCGGCCAGCACCAGATCGCAACTCAGGGCGAAATTCGCACCAGCGCCGGCGGCGACACCGTTCACCGCTGCGATCACCGGTACTGGCATCGCGCGCAGGCACAGCGCCAAAGGCACATAGCAGCTGTCGAGCAAAGCGCCGATGTCCTTGGGCAAATCACCGGGCTCAAAGCCCGGTTTGATTGCTGGGTCGGACAGATCCTGTCCGGCACAAAATCCGCGTCCGGCGCCGGCGATCACGACGCAGCGGACCTGCTTGTCGGCCGCCGCCGCTTCTAGCGCCTGACGCAATTGCACCAGCATCACGGTGGTGAAGGCGTTCAATGCGGTCGGACGGTTCAAGGTCAGCGTCAGCACTGCGCCTTGGCGGCTGGTCAGGACTTGCGAATCTGGCATGAGAAACCTGTT
>CANFIC010000016.1 GCA_947446685.1 Burkholderiales bacterium | reverse complement strand
TGCGCTTTCTCAACGATGTCGGCCTCAACTATCTGAGCCTGGACCGCAGCGCAGATTCGCTCTCGGGTGGCGAGGCGCAGCGCATCCGCCTGGCCTCCCAGATCGGTTCGGGCTTGACCGGCGTGATGTATGTGCTCGACGAACCCAGCATCGGACTGCACCAGCGCGACAACGACCGCCTGATCGCCACCTTGCGGCGCTTGCGTGATCTCGGCAACACGGTGCTGGTGGTCGAGCATGACGAAGAAGCGATTCGCGCGGCCGACCATGTGCTTGACCTCGGACCCGGCGCCGGCGTGCACGGCGGCTACATCATTGCCCAGGGCAGCCCGGCAGAAGTCGCGGCCAATCCGGCCTCGCTGACCGGCAGGTATTTGTCGGGTGCAGCGCGCATCGAGGTGCCGAGCAAAAGACATAGTCTGGCCGATATGAAGGAGCCGCTGTCGCTGAAAATCGTCAATGCGCGTGGCAACAATCTGAAAGGCGTGACGGTAGAAATTCCGGTCGGTTTGCTGACCTGCGTGACCGGTGTCTCGGGCTCGGGCAAGAGCACCTTGGTCAATGACACGCTCTACACCGCAGTGGCGAAGAAGCTTTACCAGAGCCATGCCGACCCGGCGCCGCATGACGCCATCGAAGGCCTGGACGCTTTCGACAAGGTGATCAATGTCGACCAGTCACCGATCGGACGCACCCCGCGCAGCAATCCGGCCACTTATACCGGGCTGTTCACACCGATACGCGAGTTGTTTGCCGAGATGAACACCGCCCGTGAGCGTGGCTATGGGCCGGGGCGCTTCTCCTTCAATGTGGCTGGCGGGCGCTGCGAAGCCTGTCAGGGCGACGGCGTGATCAAGGTCGAAATGCATTTTCTGCCCGATGTCTATGTGCCCTGCGACACCTGCCATGGCAAGCGCTACAACCGGGAGACGCTGGAAGTTCTCTACAAGGGACGCAATATCACTCAGGTGCTCGGGCTGACGATCGAGGACGCGCACAAGTTCTTCAGTGCCGTGCCGGCTTTGGCGCGCAAGCTGCAGACCCTGCTCGATGTCGGCCTGGGCTATGTCAAGCTGGGTCAGAGTGCGACGACCTTGTCGGGCGGCGAAGCGCAGCGTGTCAAGCTGGCGCTTGAGTTGTCCAAACGCGACACCGGGCGCACGCTCTATATCCTCGACGAGCCGACCACCGGCCTGCATTTCGCCGACATTGCCTTGCTGCTGAAGGTGCTGCACCAACTGCGTGATGCCGGCAACACGATCGTCGTGATCGAGCACAACCTCGATGTGATCAAGACCGCAGATTGGCTGATCGATATGGGTCCTGAAGGCGGCTCGGGCGGCGGGCAACTGCTGCTGGCGGGTACGCCCGAGGCTTTGGCCGCGCATGCGGGCAGCCATACCGGCCGCTATCTGAAGTCGCTGCTCGGTGGCAGATAGTCAACAGACGAAAAAAAGCCCGGTAAACCGGGCTCTGTGTGAATCACAAAACCGCCGCAAGGCGGCTTTGCATCACTTCAAGTGACCGTTGATCAACTTGGTCATTTCGAACATGTCAGCGCTTGCCTTGCCGAAGATGACCTTCAGCTTGGCATCGGCCAGGATGACGCGCTTTTGCGCTGGATCCTGAAGCTTGTGAGCCTTGATGTATTCCCAGACCTTCTTGGTCACTTCGGTACGCGGCAGCGGTGCTGCGCCAACGACAGCAGCCAGAGCGGCACTAGGTGTCAAGGCCTTCATGAAAGCAGCATTGGGCGTGCGCTTCTTGGCCGGTGCAGCAACCTTCTTGGCTGCAGCGGTCTTTTTAGCGGGAGCAGCAGCGGGAGCTGCAGCAGTCTTCTTAGCCGGGGCCACTTTCTTAGCGGGCGCGGCCTTCTTAGCAGTTGCCATTTGGATTCTCTCCATCAAAGGTTGTTGATGTGCGGGCGCCGGGTGAACGTTGAAAAAACCTTTCCATTCCCTCTCACGCCCTACGACCGTAATGGTACTTCGCCATTTGCCGAAAAAGAAGGCTTTCTATGGGGAAGATGGCCTTTTCTGAAGCTCATTTGGTCAATGTTTACCCTTGTGTCGCAGGTCGGCATCAAATCAGCGGGGAAATTTGCCTATTAATGTCGTTTCGGGAGGCGTGTCGCCGGTCATGAAAACCAGCTTGCCCAACAGGATTTTCTCAATCCTGGGGGCGTCTGAACAAATCCAACTGCTTTCAGAGCGCCTGCTTGTATGCTTAAGCCTTATGAAAACCTTGATTCGTTGGCTGTTGCTGGCCGGGGCCTTGCTGCTGGTGGCCAATCTATATCCGGGTGTAGAAGTGAAGAACTTCACTTCGGCCTTGATTGCTGCATTTGTGCTTGGCCTGCTCAACACCTTGCTGCGACCGATTCTGGTGCTTCTGACGCTGCCGGTCACGGTGCTGAGTCTGGGCTTGTTCTTGTTCATCATCAACGCGCTGATGTTCTGGGCGGCAGCCAACCTTCTCGATGGTTTTGCCGTTGCCGGCTTTGCTGCGGCGCTGATCGGTTCTTTGATCTATAGCTTGTGCGGGATGGTGATCGACGTGCTGATCGAGCGACTGTTTCCGCTGCGGGATTGACCGCTGCCGCGAGCCTTAGTTCGGCAATTCTGCTCCGGCAGGTGCGCCTCTTGGATACAGTTCCGACAGCAGTTGACGGCGTTGGTACAGCAAGGCGCGAAGCCTGGCATCAATGACCTCGGCTTCGATCTGGTCAACATCGCGGCTTCGCGACTGGCGCAAGCCCGAGCGCAGACGGTCTATCGCGCCATTCAAGTCACCGGCGGCAGCCCTGGCCTCGCCTTGAGCACGCACCGCGCGCAGCGGCTGATCGAGCTTGTTCCACAGCTGCGCCAGTAGGCTCCAGCCAGGTGCATCGCTGGCGTGGATGCTGAGATGGGTTTGCAGGTCGCTGGCTGCTGTTCGGGCTGAGGCGGTACCGGCATCGACCATCGCCAGTTGTGCCTGGGCGAGCAACAGCGGGCGTGATTGTTCGCCCGTCAGCAGGCGGAGCGCCGCGAAGCCATCGCCGGCCTTGTCGCGGGCGAGCGCCAGTTCGGCACGCAGGTACCGCAGCAAGCGTGTTGCTTGAACATCGCCGCCGAGTTGTTGCAGCGTCAGCTCAGCGCTGCGCAGGGCTTTTTCGGCGCGCGGCCAGTCGCGCATCTTGATCGAAGCCAGCGCGCTGGCATAGCGTGCGCCGAGTTGCTCGTAGCTCTTCGCCTGCATTGATCCATCACCCTGAGCATCGCGCGTCCCGGCATCAAGGTTTTGCAACTGTGTCCAGGCTTCAGCGCGTTGATCCATCAGCACGCGCGACCTTGCCGCCATCAGCGCATGTTCGGCCAGGCCGCGCGGGCGCACGAAGTCAAGTGTTCCCAATCTGATGCGCGCATCGCCGATCCGCTCGCTGGTCAATGGATGGCTGCGCAGATACGGGTAGTTGCCTGAATCCATCAAGTGATAGGCCTGCTCCATGCGTTCGAACATGCTGACCATTCCTGCCGGAGCATAGTCAGCATGGGTCATCACATTGAAGCCGACCCGGTCGGCCTCGCGCTCCATATCACGTGAAAAATTCAAGGACATCTGCGCGGCTGCCGCTTGGCTGCCGACGATGGCCGCATTGGCGACATTGGCGTTGCCACCGCGCGATGCCGCGACCAGACCCGCCAGCATGGCCGCCGTGGCCAGCAAACTGCTGCGCGAATCACCAGTCATCCGCCTGGCGATATGGCGCTGGGTCACATGCGACAACTCATGTGCGAGCACGGATGCCAACTCATCGCGTGATGAAGTCATCGCAATCAGACCCAGATGAACGCCGACAAAGCCGCCTGGCAGCGCAAACGCATTGACCGAGCGATCGCGCACCAGAAAGGTCTCCCAGGCAAAACGATCCCGGGTTTCGTCGCCGATATTGCCGAGTTGCTTGGCCGCCTGCACCAGCGGCGCCCAGACAGCTTGCAGATACTCTTCCAGCAAGGGGTCTTCGAGATAGTCAGGGTCGAGGCGGATCTGCCGCATCACCTGCTCGCCGATCCGGCGCTCGCTACCGACATCGAGGTCCTCTGACACCGAGTCCCCCAGCGAAGGCAGATTGACCTGCGCATGGCCCGTCGGACTTGTCAGTCCCAGCAATGCCGCCGCAACTGCACTCAGCACAATGCCGTGACGACAGCGGCGGACAAATGGTTTCAAGAAGAATCTCCAGATTTTGCGGCGATGATGCATCCTGAGTGTTAACCAATTATTGCCACCCAACCGGACGGATTTTGCAATGAATTCAGCAACTGCTTCAGGATTGACGCATTTTGACTCACAAGGCCAAGCCCATATGGTCGACGTTGCGGCCAAGGATGTCACGCACCGCATAGCGATCGCGGCTGGCCGCATCACCATGCTGAAGGATACGCTGGCCCTGATCAGCAGTGGTAGCGCGAAGAAAGGCGATGTACTGGGCATTGCGCGAATCGCTGCCATTCAGGCAGCCAAGCGCACAGCCGACCTGATTCCGCTCTGTCACCCGCTGCCGCTGACCCGCGTGGCGGTGAGCTTCGAGCTCGATGCTGGCAATAATGCGGTACTTTGCACAGCGCAGGTCGAAACCCTGGGCCGTACCGGGGTCGAGATGGAAGCGCTGACTGCGGTGCAGATCGGTCTGTTGACCATCTATGACATGTGCAAGGCCGTGGACCGTGGCATGGTGATGGGCAACATCCGAGTGCTTGAGAAGCATGGCGGCAAGTCGGGGGACTGGGTTGGCGCCTGATACAAAAGGACTTTTTGGCGAAAGCCAAGGTACTTCGAGTTCCGCGAGTTGCAGCCGTTGACTATGCTGGATCGGTATTTTTTGATGGCTTGGCCCATTCCTGTCCCACCCAGGAAATGCCCAACGGCAGGCCTATCAATTGGCCAGAAGTTCAAGCAACTGCGCTCGGGGAGTTGATCAAGCGGGACACATGATCGTTGCAGCGCTTCAACTCAGCCCCAGCAACGATTTGCTGCGATTGAGCAGGCGCCGCCGGTCATCAAGGCCGTTCAAGCCGCCATTGATGCGCTTGGTCAGAGTGGTCAGATCGTCAGCATCGGCGATTGCATTCAGGCCGCGCTTGGCCCAGAACCAGCCCGCCACGTCAACGCACAGGTCGGCGTCGGTTTCGACCAGCTCAGGTTTGCCCAGCAGTTCGTCTTCGCGGCCGATCGCACGGCCATATTCGGCATAGTTGGCGCGGCCGGTCAACTGGATCAGGCCGCGGCCCTTGAAGCGGCGGCCGTCGCCAGGCTGCAGATTGCCGAGATCGATGCGGCCTTGATAGGCCTCGCCGCTGGCAATTTCTGCATGAAATCGGAACTCTCCCGACTCATGGCCGATCTGAGCGAGGAAATGAGCCTGGCGCAAGGGCGTGTCGATCTGCCGATTGGCCATCACCTTGCCGAGGCGCTCGCCGAACAAGGCCAAGTCGTCATCAGAAGCGCGCAGATAGAGGAGGGCCAGCAGGGTGCTATCAACGCTGGCTGGCAAGGACTCGCACAAACTCGCCAACGTGGCGCTGCCGGGTTCGACCCGACCGCTGGGTTCTTGCTCACCGATTACGCTGCGCTGGAAGGCCATCACTGCGGCCAGGGTTTTCGCGCCATAGGCGCCGTCGGGCGTCAACTGTCCCTCGGGCAAGGCGAAGCGCTGCTGTTGCGAGCAGAGGTTGAGCAGGCGTTGCACAGTCTCCACATCATCGCGTTGATTGCTGCAGGAGGCTCCAACATTGCCGGTGATCAGCCCGCTGCCGCGTCGCGAGGAGGGCGGGGTGGCCGTCGCAGCGATCACGGGCGCGGCAAGCGCTGACCCCTCGCGGCGCTCGAAATGAGGCGTGTCCTTGAATGAATTCCAGTTGCCGCCCCAACGGTTGGCAGCGTCCAGGCTTTCCCAATATTGGCCGAGCGGACGCAATTCCTCGACGTCATAAGTCAGCCGGGCTTGGCCATCAAGGCCTTCGCGGAAGAAGTTCAGATCGATCGCCAGACGCTTCAGATGCTGGCTGCTCATGGTCTGACTGCGGCCGTTCTGGACATGCAGGGCTTGCTGCTCGGGGGTCCGGTACAACTCGCCACCCGATGCTTGAAAACCCAGCTCATCAGCCTTGTGCAGCAACTCGACGACATGCTGCAGGAAGATCGATTGTTCACGCAGCAGGCTCATGGCTGGCCCCCGGCATTGCTGGCGCCGCTGGCGGCGGCTTGCACCCGAACCTGTTCGCTCATTTCCTTGAGTTTGTCGTCCTTGGCCTTGCTGCCAGCGCTGGAACCGAAGAAATATTGAATGATGGCTGACAAGGAGACGCCGAGCAGGAAGCCGAGTACCGTGTCGATGATGCGCCCAGCACGGCCGCTCTTGTCCAGGTCGTAGTTGAAGAAAAAGGCGGCGTAGAAGATGAAGCCGAAGGTCAGCAGGGTCAGGCCGGTGGCATAGAAATAGATGAAGCGCTTGGCAACGACGTCATCGCTGGCCAATGCCGCTTTTTGCAGGTCGCGCGCGCTGGCCCGGTCTGCCGAATGAACCTTTTCCAGTTCCAGATTGTCGGCATCGGCTTGTTGCCGGTATTCAAGCAATTTGGTCTGGTACTGGAACTCGAACTCCTTGAGTTGGCTCCACTGCGCATCGGTCAGCTTGTTCTCAGCCGCATCATTGATGTCGATGCCGGTTTTCTCGTGGATCAGCGAGGCGATGGCCTTGGTGCCTTGGTCGAGGCCGCCTCGGAAGACGCCGCTGAGCAGGTCAAGGCCACGTTGGGCAAGCGTAGGCGCAATGGCCGAAAGGGCCGCTGCGATCAGGGGGATGGGCATGAAAAGCTCCTCGGCAGGACTTGGGCCGGCCGAGTTGCGCGCAGATAGTCAGACGCTTTTCTCGGCCGGATGGCGCGCCGAGCTTATGGGGCGGTCTGGAGCCTGTCTGTCCCCCCAATAGAGTTCAGGTCAGACAGCTTCCTTGGGCAAGTTACATGCGGGCTTGCAAACGACTTCGGTGCGCCCGAGGACGCGCTTTGATTGCAAGCTGCTCGGAACGCGGTGCTTGCCGCATTTGAAGCAGGAACGGGTATGGCCGCTACCGAGAAACGGTGAGCCACCCAACTTGGACTCATAGCGCAGACCGTTATCGCTGACGCTGGTGTAGGTGTCTTTGGTCATTTCTGTCACAGGTTCAGGTTGACGATTTCCAGCGCGAGGGTGCTGGCGATCCCGATGGCGTTGTTGTTTCTTACCCCTCGCTTCAATATTAGGGGGTTTTTGATGTCCTTGGCTATCGGGCTTGGCCCGATAAAGCATGGAAATTTTGAAGAATTGGCATTGATTCCCATGGATTACAGTGAATTTACGGATGAGTTTCTGTCTAAATTGATTAATTCCACCGTTTTTGATCGATTGCCTTCTGCCGCTGAATACCGGCTTGATTGCTTTGTACAATTTACTCAAGTGTAAAAATACGAGCGGTTTGATGCCTTCAACGGGCGGAATAGTCAAGCGATGCCAAAGAGGAACCTCACCACATCGAAGAAAGCCGGGGCCGCAGCAAAACGCATCGATGCGCCGTTGCGCGCTGCGCGCGTGGCCAAGGTGAGCGTAATTTGCGCGGAGGCCGAACGGCAATTTGCGCAATATGGTTTTGAAGGCGCTTCGCTCGACATGATTGCCCAAACGCTCGGTATCAGTCGGCAAAACCTCTTGTACTACTTCCCGAGCAAGGAGTTGCTGTACATCCAGGTGCTTGACAATGTCCTCAACGAGTGGCGGCTGCGCATGGACGGTCTGGTCAGCGGATCCAACCCGGAAGCGGCGGTGCGAGACTACATCCGCGCCAAGTTGCGATTTTCGGCCGAGCGACCTGCCGGTTCGCAGGTCTTCGCCAGGGAGGTGATGGCCGGTATGCCGCGCTTTCGCGAAGCGATGATGGCCAGAGCGATGCCGGCAATGAACGCTGATGTCAAGACCTTCGAGCGTTGGGCCGATGCGGGTCTGGTCGCCAGACTGGACTTTCGCCATCTGTTGTTCAGCATCTGGGCCAGTACCCAGGCCTATGCCGACATGGCGCCGCAATTTGCCTGCATGTTGGGCAAGGCAAGCCTGGATGAGGAAGACTTCGAGCGCGCAAGGGTTGTGATCACGCGCCAGATGCTGGCGGCGCTCAAGCCTGATTGACTGCCGCTGCAAGGCCCGGCTCCGGCCGCGATTTTTGCAAGCACAATCGCGACTGAAAGGGGCGGCTTGGCGCCCTCTGCTAATTGACGCATATGGCCAAACTGTATTTCCGTTATGCCGCGATGAACGCGGGCAAGTCCACCGCGCTGCTGCAGGTGGCGCACAACTACGAGGAGCGCGGGCATCAGGTGCGGCTGTTCACGGCCCTCGTGGATGACCGCTATGGACTCGGCAATATCACCTCGAGACTGGGGCCGAAACGGGCGGCCGAGTTGTTCACGCCTGAGACCGATTTTCTCGAGTTGTTCGCGGCGGGTAGCGGAATTTCCTGCATCCTGATCGACGAAGCCCAGTTCCTCCAGAAAGCCCAGGTCTGGGCTTTGCATGAACTGGCCCATATGCACAATTTACCGGCGATCTGCTACGGTTTGCGCACCGATTTCCAGGGGGAACTGTTCACAGGCTCGGCCAGTTTGCTGGCGCTGGCAGATGAAATCGATGAAATGAAGACGATCTGTGACTGCGGCCGCAAGGCAACGATGAACATGCGTGTCGACGCTAACCAGCGCAAGGTGACTGAAGGGGCTCAGGTCGAGATCGGGGGTAATGCACGCTACCGCGCAGTCTGCGGCAGGTGCTTCAGGCAGGCCTGAGCAGCGTCTGTTGAGCGCATATCGTCAGTCTGAATGGCAATGTCAGCCCCTCGGGCTGGCATTGCATGGCTCATGGTTTGGTCAGTTGAACGTCGAGTTCCTTGCACGACGGTGAGCAAACGGGCTGTGATTTGCCCAAAAGCTTCTTGGACTTGAGCATCGCGCGCGGGCGATGTTTGCCGCACAAGAAGCACGACATGGTCGCTGCACCAAAGGAAGAAGTCGCCGCGAACGGCGATCCTGGTGCTTTAGAGCGGTAGCGCAGACCATCAGCTTCGATGGTCGTTTTAGTACTGTCCTTGGCCACGCTGGTCCTGATTTGAGTTACGAAAGGCTCGCCCTCGCTTGCAGTCCTGATCTTTATCAATTTGGACTGGGCGAAATGCCAACCCCGCTATTTTCCACTATGTGCGGCCTGATCGAGGCTAGGCAAAGCCCGGGGTGAGCAAATTGAGCATCAAATTTGTGATTTATCGTGCAAATATGACGCTTGCACCACTGCTTGGGCATGCTTCAAGACGATTTCACGGGATCTCTTGGCCCGGGCCTCAGGGAATCATGGGCGCTGGCGCTATCCCTGATGGAAATTGTCAAACTTCTGGGTAGAGTGGACGACAACGTCATTGGCCTGGAGCAAACTAGTTCATGGATTTTTCGATCGCAAGCATCCTGCTGCTGGATGGCCTGACCAATGGGGCGATCTATGCCTTGCTCGGTTTGGCGACTGTGCTCGTTTTTGCCGTCACCCGAGTGATCTTCATTCCGCAGGGCGAGTTTGTCGCTTTTGGCGCACTCACTCTGGCAGGGCTGCAACAAGGCCAGGCGCCTGGAACGATTTCCTTTTTGTTGGGACTGACCTTGCTGGTCGCTCTGCTCGACTTGGTGGCAGCTCTGCGCCAGGGCCGGCGTCCTGGAAAGGCAATTTTGACGGTGCTGCAGCAGGCGGCTGCGCCGGTTGCGATCGGCCTGCTCGGACTTTGGGCGGCGCCCCAACATTTGTCGTTGTTGCTGCAAGTGCTGTTGACTCTGGCCATCGTCACCGCCATGGGCCCGCTGATCTACCGCCTGGCTTATCAGTCGCTGGCCGACGCCTCGGTGCTGGTGCTGTTGATCGTCTCGGTCGGCGTGCATTTTGCGTTGACCGGGTTGGGACTGGTGTTCTTCGGCGCCGAAGGCTCGCGCAACCCGAGCTTCTGGGATGCCAGCTTCACCCTCGGGCCACTGTTTATTTCGGGCCAGACCTTGATCATTTTGCTGGCTTCGCTGGCGCTGATCCTGCTGCTTTGGCTGTTTTTCGAACGCAGCCTCTATGGCAAAGCCTTGCGGGCCACTGCGGTGAACCGGCTCGGTGCGCGGCTGATGGGGATCTCGAGCATTGCGGCGGGCCGCTTGTCCTTCACGATGGCGGCCTTCATCGGCGCCTTGTCGGGTGTGCTGATCAGCCCGACGACAACAATCTTCTATGACAGCGGCTTCCTGATCGGATTGAAGGGTTTTGTTGCGGCCGTGTTTGCCGGCTTGGCCAGCTACCCGGGCGCGGCCTTGGGCGCCGTACTGGTGGGTTTGCTGGAGTCGTTCAGCTCCTTCTGGGCCAGCGCCTTCAAGGAAGTGATCGTGTTCACCTCCATCCTGCCGGTGCTGTTGTGGCGTTCACTGCGTGACCCTCATGTCGAGGAGTCCTGAGCCATGAACAAAAAACTCCTGCTGCCAGCCCTGCTGCTGTTCGCCTTGCCCTTGCTGCCGGTTCCCGAGTTCTGGATCACCCAGCTGAATTACATCGGCATGTTCGCGCTGGTCAGCCTCGGGCTGGTGCTGTTGACCGGTGTCGGCGGTTTGACTTCCTTTGGCCAGGCGGCATTCGTCGGGCTTGGCGCTTACAGCAGCGCTTTGCTGAGCACACGCTTTGGCATCTCGCCCTGGTTGGGGCTGTTCGCCGGCTTGGCCGTGACGATGCTGGTGGCGCTGTTGCTGGCCTGGCTGACCTTGCGCATGTCCGGCCATTACCTGCCGCTGGCAACGATCGCCTGGGCCCTGAGCCTGAACTACACGATGGCGAGTATGGAGTTCCTGGGCAAATACGACGGCATCCTCTCAGTCCCTGCGCTGCAGCTGTTCGGCTTCAGCTTGCAGGGCGGGCGATCAATCTATTACCTGATCTGGGCGATCGCGCTGCTGGCCGCATTGGGTGTGCGCAACCTGCTCGATTCGCGACCCGGACGCGCCATCCGCGCCTTGAACGGCGCGTCGATGATGGCCGAAGCGATGGGTGTGTCGACCTTCCGCTACAAGGTCATCATCTTCATGCTGGCCGCGATGCTGGCATCGGTCTCGGGTTGGTTGTTCGCGCATTTCCAGCGCACGGTCAATCCCAGCCCGTTCGCGCTGAAGATGGGCATCGAATATCTGTTCATGGCGGTGGTCGGCGGCATCGGTAATGTCTGGGGCGCTTTCATCGGTGCCGCGGTGTTCAAGGTGATCGAGGATCAGTTGAAGGACATCCTGCCCCTGATGCTGGGCAGCCAGGGCAATTTTGAAATCATCGTTCTGGGTGTCGTGCTGGTGCTGATCATCAAATATGCGCCCAAGGGCATCTGGCCCTATGGCGTGGCGGTCTGTTCGCGCTGGTTCCCGCTCGGGCAGCGGCGGCGCGATTGGGAAGGCGCGGAACCATTGATCCGCCGAACCAAGCCCGAGGTCGGCGAGTTACTGCTCGACGTGGTCAAGTTGCGCAAGCAATTCGGCGGGCTGCTGGCGGTCAACGATATTTCGTTCCAGATCCACACCGGCGAGATCGTTGGCCTGATCGGGCCGAATGGCGCTGGTAAATCGACCACCTTCAATTTGATCTCCGGCGTGATCGGCTTGACCAGTGGCCAGGTCAGTTTCCGCGGCGCTGCCGTCGGTGGACTCGCCGCTCGCGAAATCGCCCAGCGCGGCATGTCGCGCACCTTCCAGCATGTGAAGTTGATCGGTGATATGACCGTGCTGGAAAACGTCGCCCTGGGCGGCCATCTGCGCAGCCAGTCAGGCACTGCGCGCGCCATGCTGAGGCTGGATCGCGAAGAGGAAAAACGCCTGTTTGCCGAGGCCGAACGCCAGTTGCAGAGAATCGGCATGGCCTCGCAAGCGGATCAACTGGCCGGCAATCTGGCGCTGGGTCCGCAGCGCTTGATTGAAATCGCCCGCGCCTTGTGTACCGACCCGGCCTTGCTGCTGCTCGACGAGCCCGCCGCCGGCCTGCGCCACAAGGAAAAGCAGGCCTTGGCCGAGGTGCTGCGTCAACTCAAGCGCGAGGGGCTGAGCATCCTGCTGGTCGAGCATGACATGGAGTTCGTGATGGGGCTGACCGACCGCCTTGTCGTGATGGAATTCGGCACCAAGCTGATCGAAGGGACGCCTGAAGTCGTGCAGGCCAGCCCTGCGGTGATGGCGGCTTATCTCGGGACGGAGCATTGATGAGCCAGGATCTGTTGAACGTACGCAGCCTGCACGCAGGCTATGGCCGCGCCGAAGTGCTGACCGGCTTGAACCTGCGCCTGCCCGAAGCTTCGGTGGTGACCGTGATCGGGCCCAATGGGGCGGGCAAAAGCACGCTGTTGAATGCGCTGATGGGTGTACTGCCGAGTCAAGGCCAGATCATTTTTGACGGCGCCGACATCGCCGGCCTGAGCCTGGAGGACCGGGTGATGGAGGGCCTGGCCCTGGTGCCTGAAAAGCGGGAGTTGTTCACGACGATGACCGTTGAAGACAACTTGATCCTCGGCGGTTTCCGGCCGATGCGCTTGGGGCAACGCGATTGGCGCGATGGGCTGGAAAAAGTCTTCGACCTGTTTCCGCGCTTGAAGGAGCGCCGGGTGCAATTGGCCGGCACTTTGTCGGGCGGTGAGCGGCAGATGCTCGCAGTCGGTCGCGCCTTGATGGCCAGGCCCAAGCTCTTGATGCTTGACGAACCCAGCTTGGGGCTGGCGCCCCTGATCGTGAAGGAGGTCTTCAGCATTGTGGCCAAGCTGCGCGACAGCGGTGTGTCGATCTTGCTGATCGAGCAGAACGCCCGAGCTGCGCTGGAAGTCGCCGATTACGCCTATGTGCTCGAGACCGGTGAAGTCGGGCTGGAGGGTTCAGCCGCCGATCTGGCGCGTGACCCGCGGGTGATCGAGACTTACCTCGGCGCCGGCGCCAAGCGTGGTGCGCAATAGCTCAGCGCAGTTCGAATTCGTCCAGCTTGCGGTATAGCGTGTTGCGGCTGATGCCGAGGCGGCGTGCGGCTTCAGACAGATTGCCGCTGCAAGCCTGAAGGGTCTGTTTGACGCTACGTTCGGTCTGGCTGCGCAGGTCGGCAAGCTCGGCCAGGCCAAGGCCGGCAGGCTTGGCTTCAGCCAAGCGCAACTCTCGCACCAGGTCGTCCGATAAATGGACCCAGCTGATCGTCAACTCGGCATCGTCGATCAATGCACAGGCGGTATTGAGCGCATTGTTCAACTGCCGCAAGTTGCCCGGCCAGCGGTAGTTCAAGATCGCCCGCAGCAATTCAGCGTCGATTTGCAATTCACGCGTGGGCAGAAGCTGTTGCAGCATGCGATGAATCAAGGCCATCTTGTCCTGTCGATCGCGTAGCGCCGGCAATTGCAGTGTCAACCCGTTCAAGCGGTAATACAGATCCTCACGCAGGCGGCCATTGGCCATTTCGATGTGCAGGTCGCGGTGCGTCGCACAGACCAGCCTGAAATCGACTTCGACCAGCTTGCCTCCGCCCAGTGGCAAGACCTGGCGGTCCTGCAACACGCGCAACAACCGGGTTTGCATCGCCAGCGGCATATCGCCGATTTCGTCAAGAAAGAGCGTGCCCCCTTGAGCTTCGCGGATACGTCCTGGTGCGCCGTCTCGACCGGCGCCTGTAAAAGCACCCGGGCGATAGCCGAACAGCTCGGCCTCGATCAGCGTTTCCGGCAAAGCCGCGCAGTTGACGGCGACAAAAGGCGAACGGCTGCGTTTGCTGCTGGCATGGACGGCCCGGGCAAAGACTTCCTTGCCGACGCCGGACTCGCCGTGAAGAATCAAGGCGATCGGTTTGTCGAGCAGGCGCCTGGCGCGTGCCACTGCAGCTTTCATCGTCGCGTCACCGGTGTCGATCTGGCACAGGGCGTCAGCGGGTATTTCGATCGAAATGGCGGGACGACTGGATGCGCGCAACGTGCGCCCGGCTTCAGCGCGCAACCAGAGCTGGCCACCGCCCGGCCTTGGCAATGGCCTCGCCGCGCTGGCGGGGGCGCGCAGCCAGTTGCAGATGGTCGGCATGTCGAGTTGCAGCAGGCTCTCGACGGCGCAGCAGCCGATGGCGCTGTAGGACAGGCCGAGCAGCGACAGCGCGGCCTGGTTGGCGCCGAGCAACCAGCCTTCGTCGGAAAGGGCCAGCAGGCCTTCGGTGACGGTGCCTATGCCCTCGGGGTGGACATGCAGCCTCAGCAGCAGGCTGCCGGCATGGCGGGTCTCGAACAAGCGGTGTTCGATCATTCTGGCGGCCGACCGGACCAGGGCCAGGGTGTGCGGGTGATAGCAACGCTGCTCGCTGGAAAAATCGAGCACGCCCATCACGCGGCCGGCCGGATCGACGATCGGTGCCGCTGTGCAGGTCAGGAAACCATTGCGTTCGAGGAAATGTTCACCCGCATGCACGACCACCGCCGCTGCATCGGCCAGCGCAGTGCCGATGCCATTCGTGCCGCGCCATTGTTCATGCCAGATCGCACCCGGGCGCAGCGCGACGCGTTCGGCCCGGTCAACAAAGCTGGCATCACCCAAGGCGTGCAACAGCATGCCCTGGCCGTCAGCGAGGATCACCATGCCATCGCTGTCGCGCGTCTGGTCGAACAGGTATTCCATCACCGGCCTGGCATGTGACATCAGTTCGCGCTGTTGCTCCAAGGAGCGCGCCAGCTGCGCACCCGAGGCATGGGGTGCGCCAGCAGCCCGACCGACCGGCGTCAAGCCGAATTGCATACTGCGCTGCCAACTGCTACGTAAGCCAGGGGTGAGGAGGCCATCATTGACCTCGCCGGTGTCAAGCAGCTGCCGGCGCGCTTGGCGCAAGCGGGCCAGCGGCGTGCGCGCTGCAATTGAATCAGTTGTCATCTTGTCTCCCGCTTGGCCTCTACCGAGCCCGTTCAGTTACGCGCCGAGGCTAGCGGCAGGCGACTGATCTGCCAAGCGGATCAGCGCAAATAAAGTCGAAACTGTCCCGTTTCGTGACAGTTGTTCAATGCTGCTGCGAATTGCAGCGCGGCTTGGCAGCGGAAACTCGCGCTTCTAGCGGGTTTTCTGACCGTTTCCGTTCAAACAAGGCCTGGCATGGCTTATGCGATGGCTGTCCCGTGCTGTGCAAACCGTGCAGCCGACAAGCCCATCAACCGGACGGAGACAATTCAAATGATTTACGCCAACCCCGATGCCGCAGGCGCCAAGGTCGCCTTCAAATCCCATTACGACAACTTCATTGGCGGCAAATGGGTCGCCCCAGTCAAGGGCCAATACTTTGACGTCATTACGCCGATCACCGGCAAGCCTTACACCAAGGCAGCGCGTTCTGGCGCCGAGGACATTGAACTCGCGCTCGACGCTGCCCATGCGGCTGCCGACGCCTGGGGCAAGACAGCCCCGGCCGAGCGTGCCAATGTCTTGCTGAAAATTGCCGACCGTATCGAAGCCAATCTCGAGTTGCTCGCCTATGCCGAAACGGTCGACAACGGCAAACCGATCCGCGAAACGCTGAATGCCGACCTGCCGCTGACGATCGACCATTTCCGCTATTTCGCTGGCTGTGTACGCGCCCAGGAGGGTGGCTTGAGCGATATTGATGGTGACACCGTCGCCTACCATTTCCAGGAGCCGCTGGGCGTGGTGGGGCAGATCATTCCCTGGAACTTCCCGATCCTGATGGCCGCCTGGAAACTGGCACCTGCCTTGGGTGCCGGCAACTGCGTGGTGTTGAAGCCTGCCGAGCAGACGCCTATCAGCTTGATGATCCTGATCGAGTTGATCGCCGATCTGTTGCCGCCGGGCGTGCTCAATGTGGTGAACGGCTTCGGCCGTGAAGCCGGTTTCCCCTTGGCGACCAGCAAGCGCATCGCCAAGATTGCCTTCACCGGTTCGACCAGCACGGGCCGCGTGATTGCCCAGGCCGCTGCCAACAACCTGATCCCCTCCACGCTCGAATTGGGTGGCAAATCGCCCAACATCTTCTTTGCCGACGTGGCGGACCATGACGATGCCTATTTCGACAAGGCGATCGAAGGTCTGGTGCTGTTCGCCTTCAACCAGGGTGAAGTCTGCACCTGCCCATCGCGGGCGCTGGTCCATGAGTCGATCTACGACAAGTTCATGGCCCGTTGCCTGGAGCGCATCAAGGCCATCAAGCAAGGCAACCCGCTCGACACCGACACCATGCTCGGCGCGCAAGCCTCCAAGGAGCAGTTGACCAAGATCCTGACCTATCTGGATCTGGGCAAGCAAGAGGGCGCTGAATTGCTGATTGGCGGCGCTCAATCGCACCAGAGCGGCGACCTGGCCGGTGGCTACTATGTCGAGCCGACGGTCTTCAAGGGAAACAACAAGATGCGCTTGTTCCAGGAAGAAATCTTTGGCCCGGTGCTGGCTGTGACGACCTTCAAGACTGAAGCCGAAGCGTTGGAAATTGCCAATGACACCTTGTACGGTCTTGGCGCCGGCGTCTGGACGCGCAATGGCAATGTGGCTTACCGGATGGGTCGAGCCATCAAGGCCGGTCGGGTCTGGACCAACTGTTATCACGCCTATCCGGCCCATGCAGCCTTCGGCGGCTACAAGGAGTCAGGCATCGGCCGCGAAAACCACAAGATGATGCTCAATCATTACCAGCAAACCAAGAACCTGTTGGTCAGCTACAGTGAAAACAAGCTCGGCTTTTTCTGAATCGACTTGAGGGTTAAGGCCCTCGAATCCGGCTTGAGAAGCGCAGGCAAGCGAGCATCGAAGGTGGAAGCCTTGGATGCTCGCTTTGCATCATCAATGTGAGGAATCTTTCATGGTTGACCTGGTCATCGCCACGCCTGCCGCGCTTGAGTTGATCGAATTGCTCAAGCAGAAGTACGGTGACAACTTGTTTTTCCACCAGTCCGGTGGCTGCTGCGACAACAGCGCAGCCAATTGTTATCTGCAGGGCGACCTGACCATCGGCGCCGGCGACAAGCATCTGGGCCAGATTGGCGCTTGCGACTTCTACATCAGTGTTTCGCAATATGAATACTGGCAACACACCCAGCTGATCATCGATGTGATCGACGGTGCCGGCGGGACTTTCTCGCTCGAGGGCTCCGAGGGCAAAGCATTCCACACCCGTTCGCGTTTATTTAGCGATGAAGAGTGGGCCGAATTGTTGACCCGGCGCCAGGAGTGACGGTTTCGGTGTGACCGGAGGCGCCAATTCCCCTGCCTGGCGTGACTTTGGACATCGCTGGTCTGCGTTCGATGCGGGCGCAATGGGCTTGGCCCTCGCGCCTTGAGCCCTGCCGTTTACAATCGGCCGCTAATTCGTCTGCAACACCATGCGCAGGCAACTTCATTCCAAAGGGATACGACGTGTTTATTTCCAACGCTTTTGCTGATGGCCTGGCCGGCGCCGGTGCTGAATCGATGTTCGGCCAGTTCGGTCAGATGTTGCCGCTGGTGCTGATGTTCGTGGTGCTTTACTTTGTGATGATCCGTCCGCAGATGAAGCGCCAGAAGGAAGTCAAAGCGATGCTCGAAGCGATCGCCAAGGGCGACGAAGTCGTCACCGGTGGTGGCCTGCTGGGTCGGATCACCAAGATGGGCGAAAGCTATATCACGATCGAAATCGCTACTGGCGTCGAAGTCCAGATACAGCGTTCAGCCGTCGTGCAGGTCCTGCCCAAAGGTACGGTCAAGTAAATTCTGAGCGGATCACGGGCTTGTCGCAGCAGCGGCAGCCAGCCGTTTAAGCAAGCATGGGCGCCTCGCAATTTTGCCTTGGCCGCCTGGCTTGAGAGGAAGCCCCAATGAATCGTTATCCGCTGTGGAAATACGCGATCCTGGTGATCGCCTTGATCACCGGCATCGTCTACACGCTGCCGAACTTCTTCGGCCAAGCGCCTGCCGTGCAGGTGTCCAGCGCCAAGGTCACTGTCAAGGTCGACTCCAATTTGACGGCGCGGGTAGAGAAAGCGCTCAGCGATGCGCAGATCAGTCCTGATTTCGTGCAGTTGGAGGGCAATTCGATCAAGGCCCGCTTTGTCGAAATCGACACTCAGCTCAAGGCCAAGGACGCCATCTCGAAGGCGCTCAACCCTGATCCGGCCGATCCTGTTTATATCGTCGCGCTGAACCTGGTCTCGCGCTCGCCGCGCTGGCTTTCCAACCTGCATGCATTTCCGATGTATCTGGGCCTGGACCTGCGCGGCGGTGTGCATTTCCTGATGCAGGTGGACATGAAGTCGGCGCTGACCAAGAAGGCCGAGTCGCTGACCGGCGATGTGCGCACCATGTTGCGCGACAAGAATATCCGCCATGCCGGCATCCGGCGCGATGGCAACAGCCTGGTGATCGCCTTTCGCGACGAAGCAACGCGCAATCAGGCCGACCTGCTTTTGAGGACGCAACTCGGCGATGTGCAATGGACGCCATCTACCGAAGGTCTCGAGTTGCGCCTGACGGGCACGCTCAAGCCGCCGGCCATGGTGGCGGTGCAGGATGCCGCGCTGAAACAGAACATCACCACCTTGCACAATCGGGTCAATGAACTCGGCGTGTCCGAGCCAGTGATCCAGCAACAGGGCCTGGACCGTGTGGTGGTTCAGCTTCCCGGCGTGCAGGACACAGCCAAGGCCAAGGACATCATCGGCCGCACCGCTACGCTGGAGTTGCGCATGGTCGACGACAGCGCCGAGGCACAGGCCGCATTGGCTGGCAGCGGTCCGGTGCCATTCGGTACCGAGCGTTTCATCGACCGTGGTTTCGGCCCGATCATCGTCAAGCGCGCGGTCGTCCTGACCGGCGAAAACCTCAATGATGCCCAGCCCGGTTTTGATGACCATCAGCAGGCGGCAGTGCATCTGACCGTTGACGCCAAGGGCGCCCGGATCATGAAGGATGTGTCGCGCGAAAACATCGGCAAACGCATGGCCATCATCCTGTTCGAAAAGGGCAAGGGCGAGGTGGTGACGGCGCCTTCGATACGCGGTGAACTGGGCAACAAGTTTCAGATCTCCGGCTCGATGACGACCCAGGAAGCCAGCGACACGGCCTTGCTGCTGCGCGCCGGCTCGCTGGCCGCACCAATGGAAATCATCGAAGAGAAAACCATCGGTCCTAGCCTGGGGCGCGAGAACATCGAAAAAGGCATCGCGAGCGTCGTTTGGGGTTTTGCTGCAGTGGCTGTTTTCATGTGCATTTATTACGTCCTCTTCGGCGTGATTTCGTCGCTGGCCCTGGGCTTCAACTTGTTGCTGCTGCTGGCAGTTCTGTCGATGTTGCAGGCGACGCTGTCGCTGCCGGGCATCGCTGCGATCGCGCTGGTGCTGGGTATGGCGATTGACTCGAACGTGCTGATCAATGAACGCATTCGCGAGGAGTTGCGCGGTGGCGCTGCGCCACAGGCGGCAATCACGATGGGTTACGAGCGGGCATTTGCAACGATTTTCGACTCCAATGTGACCACCTTGATCGCCGGAATTTCGCTGCTGACTTTCGGTTCCGGGCCGGTGAAGGGCTTTGCCATCGTGCATTGCCTTGGCATCCTGACTTCGATGTTCTCGTCAGTGGTGTTCTCGCGTGCCCTGGTCAACCTCTGGTACGGGCATCAGAAAAAGTTGAAGTCGCTGTCCATCGGGCAGATCTGGAAACCAGCGCCTGCGGCCGACCAGCCCGTGGCCAAGGCTTGATCGAGGAATAAATCATGGAACTGTTCCGAATCAAGCGTGATTTGCCGGTGATGAAACATGCGCTGGTGTTCAATGTCATCTCCTTTTTGACCTTTGCTGCAGCGGTATTTTTCTTGATCACGAGGGGTTTGCATTTCTCCATCGAGTTCACTGGCGGCACGGTGATCGAGGTCGAATACTCACGCGCCGCCGAGATCGAGAAAACCCGCTTGGTGGTCGAGAAGCTCGGCTTCGGCGAACTCCAAGTGCAAAACTTCGGCAGCTCGCGTGATGTGATGATCCGCCTGCCGCTGAGCGGCAACATCAAGCAGACCGAGCAGGTCGGGTTGGTTTTCACCGCATTGTGCGCAGCAGAGACCGGCGCGATCAGCCAGAGGCAGAGCATCAGCGAGAAGGGCGAGGCGATCAGCAAGCAGGTCTGCCTGACCCAGGCCGGTGCCGAGCCGGTCAAACTCTCGCGCAGCGAAGTGGTCGGCCCTGCTGTCGGTGAGGAGTTGGCCCAGGATGCGGCCAAGGCTTTGCTGGCGACCGTGATCGGCATCATGATCTACCTGGCGTTCCGCTTCGAATGGAAATTCGCTGTCGCCGGCATCATCGCCAATCTGCATGATGTGGTCATCATCCTGGGCTTCTTTGCTTTCTTTCAGTGGGAGTTTTCGCTCTCGGTGCTGGCGGCGGTGCTGGCGGTGCTGGGCTATTCGGTGAATGAGTCGGTGGTGATTTTTGACCGGGTGCGCGAGGCATTCCGCAAGTTCCGCAAGCTCAATACCCATGAAATCATCGACCATGCGATCACCAGCACGATGAGCCGGACCATCATCACCCACGGCTGTACGCAGTTGATGGTGTTGTCGATGCTGATCTTCGGTGGACCGACGCTGCATTACTTCGCGATTGCCTTGACCATTGGCATCTGTTTCGGCATTTACTCGTCGGTGTTCGTTGCCGCAGCGATTGCCATGTGGCTGGGCGTCAAGCGTGAAGACCTGGTGAGGGCACCGGTCAACAAGGAAGATCCGGACGATCCGAACTCCGGCGCCCTGGTCTAAGCGGCTTTATCGATTCGAGGCCCGGCGCCCATGACCGCAGCCGGCAAGCAGGTCTTGGCCGCCAGGGCGAGGAGCCTCTATATCGATGCGCTGGTGCATGGCATCGAAGGCCTTGATGAACTGCTCAGCGATGCTGCAGCCGAGATGTTGCTGCAGCCGGCGCCCTACCCGGTGATGGTGGAGCGCCGCGACGCGGTGCAGGCCTGGATGCGTTGCGGGCCGGACTGGATTGCCGCTTGCATCAACAGGCTGCGGCTGCTCGAATTGGTTGCTGACAGCGGCGAGGACCAGCTGTCGGCCAACTCAAGCGAATTGGCTCTGGTCGAGCCTGCACGCATTGATCGCGAGATCGCCAATACGCAACTCGTCGAGGCCATGGTTGAGGGGGCCGACTGGGAGTTCAGCTTGTTGCGCAGCCGCATGCAGTTGCTGGAGTCAAGGGCAAGTCTGGCGCCGCAAGACCTGCTGCAGGCGCGAGTGCTTGCCGGATTGTTGCTCGAGGCCTGGACCCGCAGCGGCCTCGACGCCTCAGCCTGGCAGGTATTGCAGGCCTTGCTGCATGACAAGCTGGCCCTGCTGCTGTGCTCGGCCTACCGTGAAATGAATATCTGGCTGCTCGCGCAGCAGTCCGAGCTGGATCTGCGTCCATTCGTGCGCCGTGCGCCGCAAGCCGACCAGACCCATGCCGCAATCGCGCGCAAGCTTGCCAACCAAGGTGCACAGCTCTTGCATCGGCTGCAGCAGGCGATCAGCCGGCAGGTGCCGGGCTTCGATGCGATGACCTTGCAGGGGTTCGCGGATACTCGGCCTGCCTCTCCGCGGCTGGCCGCGGCGATTCAGCATGAGCAGGATATGGCCTGGCGCGAGACGGTCATCGAGGTGCGTTTGCAGGACATGCCGGTGTCGCAGCAACTACTGGAACTGAAGACGCGCAGCCAGTCCTCCAGGCGGCTGCTCAAAAGCGCTGCTGACACCCCTGCAGAGCGGGCGGCGGTCGAGATTGTCGCAATGATGTTTCAAAGCATCCTCGCCGAGGAGCGCATCCCGCCAGCGTTGCGTCTGTGGTTTTCCCGCCTGCAGATGCCGACCTTGCGGGTGGCGCTGAGCGAGCCTGATTTTTTTGCTTCGGTTGACCATCCGGCGCGTAGCCTGATCGACCGTATGGGCGCTTGCGTGATGAGTTTTCATCTGGCTTCGAACTTCATCAGTGATGCCGTGGCTGGTGAAATCAAGCGCGTGGTCCAGGTGGTTGAGGCCTATCCCGAAACCGGTCGGCGCGTATTCCAGATGGTATTGAATGAGTTCGAGACATTTCTCGGCCGCTATTTCGAATTCGACAACCCGGCTTCGCGTCGCGGCGTGTCATTGGCTCAGCAGGTCGAGCAGCGCGAAGCGTTGACGATTCAATCGATGATCATGTTGCGCCGGATGCTCGATCAGGTGCCGGTACCTGCGGGCGTGCGCGGATTCTTGTTCCGGGTCTGGGCCGAAGTGCTGGCTGCAGCCACTGCGCGCAACGACTCCGCTATGACGCTGCAACTGCAGCGAGCCGCTGCTGATTTAATCTGGTCGGTCAGCGCCAAGGCCACACCACAGGAGCGCGCTGAGGTGTTGAGCCGCTTGCCGGCGCTGCTGAAGACCTTGCGTGCCGGCATGACGCTGGCTGGCATGAGCGCCGAGCGCCAGGAAGAACAAACGCAATTGATCAACAAGGCGCTGGCCGCGGCGTTCACTGCCCAGACTGCTGCCACACCGCCAATGAGTCTGGCCGATTTACTCACGCGCCTAGAAACGCTGGAACTGTCACTGCCCGGAGCTGGATCAGACGCTATCGCCGCCGTTTCTCCCGATCTGTCAGCTTATGAGGCAGCGGGATTCGAAGTGGTGGCTCAAGCCGCTGAGGCGGCTGCCCCTGCGATGCTGGCCTGGGCAGGCGAGTTGCAATTGGGTAGTTGGCATGGTCTGGAATACCGCGGCAGCAGCGAGCAGGTGCAGCTCGCGTGGCGCGGCCAGAGGCAGCAATTGGCTTTGTTCGTGACGCCGCAAGGCCGCAATATTCTGTTTTCGCTCGGCAGCATCGCTACTTTCCTGCAAGCGGGCTTGCTGCTGCCCGAACTGGAAGAGGCGCTGACTGTGAGGGCGACACGCAACGCCCTGAGCAAGCTTGAAGCCGACCCGGGCCGTTTGCTCGGCTAGTGAATCAGCCTGTCCTCGGGGGCCACGAACAGCTCATCGAGGATCAAGGCATCGGGCTCTTCGCCCAGGCTCCAGAAGACCATCAAGACGATGATTTTCAGGTCTTCCAGATCCATCGGCGCGCCATCAATGGCCATCGCACGGTCGATCACCATTTCGCGCATCGGCGGCGGCAAGACCCCGGCAGACTCAAGAAAGCTGATGAAGCCAAGCGACGCCTCGCCCATATGGTCGAGCTCGTCGATCGAGTAGACCCGCATGCTCAGTGGGCCTTGCTGGCCTTGATGCGACGCGGCCGAACTGGCAAGTCCGTCCAGCCAGGACAAGGCATCATGGATTTCATCGCGCTCGAACCCGACAGCCGACAATTTGCGGGCCAGATGGGCATGATCAGGGCAGGCGTCAGGCCGCCAATAGGTTTCGTAGAGATACACGAGCACGTCAAACATCAGCTCACTATAACCCAGCCGCTTTGACGGACAGCCTTTGGCAACTTGCCAGAACAGGCCGATTCAGACGGTAGCCCGGCGCTGAAAATGCTGGCCCGGCAGACGTGCCACGGCGCCGGCCAGTTCCAGTTCCAGCAGATGGGCGCTGAGCAAAGCGGCCGGCCAGCCGCCGCGCTCAAGCAGTTCATCCATTGCCACCGGATCAAAGCCCATCAAGTCCAGCAGTCTTTGCTGTTCGCGGCTGCAGACCGGGGCGGCTGTGGCTTCGACAATTGCGGGACTGAAAAGACTCAATTCCTCGAGCACATCGGCCGGGTTCTCCACCAGCTTGGCCCCCTGGCGGATCAGCGCATGACAACCGTGACTCAAGGCCGAGTGAATATTGCCAGGGATGGCGAAGACTTCACGGCTAGCCTCGCTGGCCAGGCGGGCGGTAATCAATGAGCCCGATTGCAGCGCGGCCTCCACCACCAGACAGCCGCGTGACAGGCCTGCGATCAGCCGGTTGCGGCGGGGAAAGTTTTGCGCGAGAGCCGGCATGCCGAGCGAGTATTCGCTGATCAGAAGACCCTTCAGGGCGATTTCTTGTGCCAGCGCCTGATGACGGTGCGGGTAGGTTTGATCCAGCCCGGTGCCGACGATGGCGATGGTGCTGGCCATGCCGCGCAAAGCACCTCGATGCGCGGCACCGTCGATGCCCATCGCCAGGCCCGAGATGACGGTCAGCCCCGCCTGGCTCAGCGCTAGCGCAAAAGCTTCGGCGTTGTCGCGGCCTTGCGGTGTCGGGTTGCGGCTGCCGACGATTGCAATAGCGGGTTGGCCGAGCAGTTCACGCCTGCCTTGCAGATAGAGCAGCAGCGGCGGGTCGGCCGTTTGCAGCAGGGGTTCCGGGTAATCTGCATCACCAAGCAGCAAGATCTGGCGGGTCGGGTCACCTTGCAGCCAGTCCCAGGTCCTTGTGATCAAGGCGGGCAGATGTGACGGTGC
>CANFIC010000015.1 GCA_947446685.1 Burkholderiales bacterium | reverse complement strand
CGCAGAGCGAGAAGTTCGACCCCGAAGGCAAGTTCATCAAGCGCTATCTGCCGCAACTGGCCAAGCTGCCGCCAAAACTGATCCATGCGCCCTGGGAAGCCAGGCCGGTCGAATTGCAAGCCTGCGGTGTCACGCTGGGTCGGGATTACCCGGCGCCGATCGTGCGTCACGACGAGGCCAGGAAGAGGACCCTGGAACGCTATGCCGTGGTGAAAAGCCGGGCGATCTGACGCTCAAGGCAACACCCAGCGCGCCAGGATGTCGCGATAACGCAGCCCGAACTGTTCCAGGCCGGCATCGCTGGCGTCGAACACATGGCTCAAGAACGCCAGCGACAGCTCCTTGGTGGCGTTCTTGACACGCGGATTCAAGGCCAGGCCGCCGGTGCCAGCACGGTCGGTAAAGATGCTGTGCGAACCGCCCTCAAAGATGGCCATGGCCTTGGCCGAACGGCCGGCGCTGTTGCCCGTGGCCTCGAACAGCGCGACCCGGTCGCTGGCAGCCGAGTAATAGCCCGGAATCGTAATGACATCTTCGGTGGCGCTGATATGCAGGGTCGGAATCGCGATGCTGGCGGGAATGGTTGCGGCGTCTGCCTCGCCGTAGAACGGCGGCGCCGAAATCAGGATCGCGGCCTTGATCCGCGCATCGCGCAGCTCCAGTGCCACGCCCTGTCTTGCGATCTGCGCGCCAGCCAGCAGCATGGTGGTGCTGGCGCCATAGGAATGCCCGGCTGCCACGATCCTGGCCCGGTCGATCTGCGCGCCATGCTCGCCTTGCAGCAACTGGTCGAGCGCGAAGCTGATATCGCGCACCCGGTTCAAGGCCTCGCCTTCGGCCGCAGCAGTCTGCAAGCGCCCGACCAGGCCAAAGGGATTGCCGAACCAGAGCTGCCGGTCGCTGCCGATATGTTGGACATGGAGGCTGGCCACACCCTGCGCCGACCAATAAGCACCCAGATAGCTGTAGCCCTGGCGCGAACCGCCGATGCCATGCGAAAAAATGATCAGCGGCAGCTTCGCACCCGCTGCGACCTTTGCCGGCCAGTACAGCCGCACCGGCACCGCACGCTGGCGGCCGGCATCGACCCAATCGAGGTCCTGGGTCCGGTAAGCGGCAGCGGCGCTGGCCGCCTGTGAGGCTGGCGGAGCTGCGGCCGGCTCAGGCGTCTGTCCGGCCGCGTTGCCCGCCAGGCACAAGAGCAGCAGGATTCTCAGGCGATTCAAAACGAGCATCGAATTCTCTGGAGGGGATCGAGCCTGGATTGGATCAGATCAGCGCTTGGCCTGCCGGCAAGGCCGCCGCCAGGACCTCAGGGTAGGCCTGCAGGCTTGCCAGCAAGCCAGCATCATGGGCACGCAGGAAGCCGGCAGCAAACTGGTGCAGCAGATAGCGGATGTCTTCGGACGCCTTGACGAACAACTGGCCATCAGCCTGGCTATAGCCCTCAACTTGAGCAGCACGGCCCAAAGCCTGGGCCAGCCCTCCCGCCAGCAGGGCCACCGAGCGGAAGCCAATGGCTTCAGCATTGCCGGCCAGCGCCTGTGCCAAAACCTGACCCTCGGCCGGGACAGAACCGGTCAGATGCGAAGCCCATTCGGCCAGCGTCATGCACAGATGGCGCGACAACTCGTCTGACTCATTGAGAAAGACGTTGAACAAGGCAATGCTGATGCGCAGCGAGCCGATGACGCGGACCGCTTCATCGTTTTCGACCATTGCCGGCGCATCCAGCGGGTGCAGAGCCGGTGCAGGCACCAGGGTCAACAAGGGCGGGGTCTGTAAATCCATCCTGGCTTCAAGATTGCCGCTGGCAGCGTTGAAACGCATCAGGCGTTTGGCCATGACCGGGTCGACCGCAGCCAGGTCGAGCACAAAAGCCAGCGCACCCAGATTGGCGGCATGGCGCTCGAGTAGCAGTCTCAATGCAGCCGCACTGGAACCAGCGTCGAGCATATTCAATTCCTCGACTTCGACCCGAATGCGCAAACAGGCCAGCGCGGCTTGGTCGAAACCCTGTTCGCCCAAAAGCTTGCGCATCGACGACAGTTGCGCCGAAAGCGGCAGCAGGCGCTGGGTTTGCGACGGGTCGATGCAGCAGGCATCGGCCTGCCGCTCGACCCCGGTCAAGTCAGCTCGCAACTGGTGCAGGGCGCTGCCCGGCGCCTGCCGCGATCCCGACAGATCGGGAAGTACCAGGCTTGAATCATCCTCGTAGCTGGCGGCGAGGCCTTGGTCATCACCATAGCGGCTCAGCATTGCCTGCAGGCGCGGCCCGGGCTTGCCACGGGCAGCCGCTTGCAGACAGAAAAACAGTAAATCGATCGCCAGGGATTGCGGCAAGGCCGCATCCCCCTGCTCGGTCTGCCGCAGTTGCGTCAACAATCTGGCCGCGGCGCGTTTGACATAAAGGTCGATGGTCAGCAGTCCATCCACCTGCGCCTCGAACAGCGCCGCAGCCAGCTGCCAGAAGGTCCGCGAATGAGGCTGGAACTGTCCTGCTGCCAGCCCTGCGCATTGGTCGCCCAAGCGCATTGCATGTACGGGTTCCGGCGCGCGCAGATAGCTGAGCATTGCCGCCTCGAAAGGCAGACGCGCGGCGATCGGGTCGAGCGCTGTGGCCAGCTCGTCATCAGGCAGCTCGAGCCAGCGCCATTCGCAATGCCAAAGATCGGCAGGATGGATCCGCAAGGCGCCGTTGATCTGCTGCAGCTTGCGGTAAGCCGGGAACAATGCCATTGGCGAGTTTGGCGAAGCACCGCCTGGCTGCGTCGCATAGGCCAGTAGCGCAAAGTTGGCTTGCCTGATCGCTTCGACCTTGTCCTGATTGATGCCTGAAGGCTGACGCGCCAGGTCCTGCAGCGCCTGCGATGTCGCAGCGAGCAGCTTGCGGCTTGCAGGCAGGCCCTGCATCAGCCCGGCGACCTGCTGCAGGACCGCCGCAGCCGCCAGCAAGGAAGGGCTGGTCGCCGCAAAATCAGCCGGACGTGCCAAGGCATCGTCAAGGGTTTGATGGGCGCTGCGCATCGCCAGGCCTGAAACCTGCAGCACCCAGGCGGGCAAAATGGCTGAGGGCAGGCCGAATGCGGCGCCGGCGCTCACAGTTTCAGGGTTTACAGAATCCACATGTCCTCCTGCCCGATGGCGACGGACTTCAGCCCATCAAGCGGAGATTGTCAAATCCGCACCATTTCAAAGTCCTCTTTGCGGGCTCCGCATTCCGGACAAGTCCAGTTCATGTCGACGTCGGCCCACAAAGTGCCCGGCGCAATGCCATGCTCGGGGTCGCCAGTGGTTTCGTCGTAAATCCAACCACAAATCAGGCACATCCAGGTACTCGAGTCGTTCACGGTGCTTATCTTTTGCTCATTACAATGGCGCGATTGTAGCCACGCTGGTCCGCCTGTTCTGCCAATGGCAGATGAGGCAGAACAGTCACCCCGGTTGTTCGATGCGCAATATCGGAACCCGATTCCGGTAAGGCCTCGAGCCACCAGCGGCCAGACCTTTTGAATTGCCGAGCGCCGCAAGCCCATATGATCAAAACCTCCAAGCCAGTCGCCGATCTGGCACCCCTCCAGGACGAAGAAGCCCATGCACCAGCCTGCGTGATGAGCTTCAACGCCAGCGAAGCCAGCGGCGCAGGCGGCCTTGCCGGCGACGTGGCGACAATCGCCGCAATGGGTGCACATTGCCTGCCCGTGGTCACCGCGATCGTGCTGCGCGACACCGCCGAGATCTTCGAACACCAGACTCTCGACGCCGACACGATCGCCGAGCAAGCACGCAATATTCTTGAAGACGTGCCGATCACCGCCTGGAAAGTCGGCTTTCTGGGCAGTGCCGAGGGTGTCAGCGCAGTCGCCGAAGTGCTAAGCGATTACCCCGATGTACCCTTGGTCGCTTACCTGCCCAGCGTGGCCTGGCTTGATGAAGAGCAGCAGCAAAGCTACCTTGACGCCTTCCGTGAACTGGTGCTGCCGCAAGCCCATGTGCTGGTCGGCAACCACAAGACCTTGACCGACTTCCTGCTGCCCGACTGGGAAGCCGACCGGCCCGCATCGCCGCGCGAACTCGCCGTGGCCGCCGCCAAACATGGCGCCGCCCATGTGCTGGTCACCGGCATCAGCCTGGCGAACCAGTTTGTCGACAACGTGCTGGCCAATTCGCATGGGCCGATCACCGGCGAGAAATTCGAACGCGTCGAGGTCAGTTTCATCGGCGCTGGCGATACTTTGTCGGCCGCGCTCGCCGCCTTGCTGTCAGTCGGTGCCGACATCCAATCCGCTGTCGGCGAGGCCTTGTCCTTCCTTGACCAGGCGCTGGAAGCGGGCTTCAGGCCCGGCATGGGCAATATGCTGCCCGACCGTTTTTTCTGGGCGCTGCCGCCCACCGACGAAGAAGGTATTGAACAAGACGCTGAAGCCGATGGCCCAGGCGCCCCCCCCGATGGCAGCTCGCGCACACCGCGGCGCATGCATTGATTGATCGATCGCTGACCATGCCAAAGAATCAAGCCCTGTTCGAACGCGCCCAGCAAGTCATCCCGGGCGGCGTCAATTCTCCGGTGCGGGCGTTCCGCGCGGTAGGCGGCACACCGCGCTTCATCGAACGCGGCGCAGGCGCTTATATCTTTGATGCCGAAGGCCGCCGCTACATCGATTACATCGGCTCCTGGGGCCCGATGATTCTGGGCCATGGCCATCCGGCCGTGCTCGAAGCGGTGCACAGCGCGGTTGACGAAGGCCTGTCATTCGGTGCGCCGACATTGCGCGAAATCGAACTGGCCGAGGAAATCATCAAGCTGGTGCCCAGCATCGAACAGATCCGTCTGGTCAGTTCAGGCACCGAGGCGACGATGAGCGCAATCCGGCTGGCGCGCGGCGCCACCGGCCGCTCGGCCTTCATCAAGTTCGAGGGCTGTTACCACGGCCATGCCGACGCGCTGCTGGTCAAGGCCGGCTCGGGGCTGGCAACCTTCGGCCACCCGACCAGCGCCGGTGTGCCGGCCGAGGTGGTGCAGCACACGCTGGTGCTCGAGTACAACAACGTCGCGCAATTGGAGGAGGCCTTCAGCTTGCACGGGCCTGAACTGGCCTGCGTGATCATCGAGCCGATCGCCGGCAACATGAACTTCGTCCGCGCCAGCCTGCCTTTCATGATTCGCTTGCGCGAACTTTGCAGCCAGCATGGCGCGCTGCTGGTATTCGACGAAGTGATGACCGGTTTTCGTGTCGGCCTGCACAGCGCCCAAGGCCATTACGCCGGCCTGATCCCGGGCTTCAAACCCGACATCAGCGTTTTCGGCAAGGTCATCGGTGGCGGTATGCCGCTGGCGGCATTCGGCGCCAGCCGCGCCATCATGGCCAATCTGGCGCCACTCGGCGGCGTCTACCAGGCCGGCACCTTGAGCGGCAACCCGGTCGCCACCGCCTGCGGCCTGGCCACCTTGCGCGAACTGCAAAAACCCGGTTTCTTCGAGGCTTTGGCAGCCCGCACAAGAACGCTGGTCGAAGGCCTGGAAGCGATCGCCGCCGAGAACGGCGTGCCCTTCAGCGCCGATTCGCAGGGCGGCATGTTCGGCTTCTTCCTGCTGCCCGAGCTGCCGCAAAACTATGGTCGGGTGATGACGACCGACCAGCCCCGCTTCAACCGCTTCTTCCACGCGATGCTCGACGCCGGCGTTTACCTGGCGCCGGCCTTGTACGAAGCCGGCTTCGTCAGCGCCGCGCACAGCCAGGCTGATATTGCCGCGACGCTCGACGCAGCCCGCCAAGCGCTGCGCTGAAGCAGACCTTCTGCAGCCTTTCAACTGCTTTTTACCGTCCGCGCCCGGCGCGGCCTGCCGGAAAATTCATGCATATTCACATCCTCGGCATCTGCGGCACTTTCATGGGCGGTCTGGCAGCGCTGGCGCGCGAGTCAGGTCATCAGGTCACCGGCTGCGATGCCAATGTCTACCCGCCGATGAGCAACCAGCTGCAAGCCCTGGGCATCGATCTGGTGCAGGGTTGGGGACCGGAGCAATTGGCGCTGAAACCCGATCTGTTCGTAATCGGCAATGTCGTCTCAAGAGGCAACCCCTTGATCGAGGCGATCCTCGACGCCGGCCTTCCCTATGTCAGCGGGCCGCAATGGCTGGCTGACCATGTGCTGCAGGGCCGCCATGTGCTGGCGGTGGCGGGCACCCATGGCAAGACCGGCACCAGCGCGATGCTGGCCTGGATTCTCGAACATGCGGGGCTGCAGCCGGGCTTTCTGGTCGGCGGGGTGCCGCAGAATTTCGATGTCTCGGCGCGGCTCGGCAAACAGCACTGCTTTGTCATCGAAGCCGACGAATACGACACCGCGTTCTTCGACAAACGCAGCAAATTTGTCCATTACCGCCCGCGCACCGTCATCCTCAACAACCTCGAGTTCGACCATGCCGACATCTTTGCCGATCTGGCCGCGATCGAAACCCAGTTCCACCACCTGGTGCGGACGATTCCAGCCAGCGGCCGCATCATCGTCAACGCCCGTGAAGAAGCGCTGCAGCGGGTCCTGAAGCGCGGCTGCTGGAGCGAGTTGCAGCGTTTCGGCCCGCGCAAGGAAGAGCCCGGCGCCTTGCGCGCGCGGGGCGAGCCCCAGGCTTTCGATGTGCTGCGGGGCAGCCTCAAGGTCGCCAGGGTTGAATGGGAACTGATCGGCGAGCACAACCAGCTGAATGCCTTGGCGGCGATCGCAGCGGCTGAGCATGTCGGCGTCGGCCCGGAGCAATCGGCTGCGGCCCTGGCCCAGTTCAAAAACGTGCGCCGCCGCATGGAGTTGCGCGGCGAAGTCGCCGGTATCAAGGTCTATGACGATTTCGCCCACCACCCGACAGCGATCCGCACGACCGTCAACGGACTGCGCCGCCGCGTTGCCAGGGCCGATCGGATCCTCGCGATTTTCGAGCCGCGCTCCAACACGATGAAGCTCGGCGCGATGACCTCCTTGCTGCCCTGGGCGCTCGAAGAAGCCGACCTGAGTTTTTGCAATCAGCAGGGCTTGAGCTGGAGCGCAACTGAAGCGCTGGCGCCGCTGGGTAAGCAAGCCTGCGTCGGCGCCGATGTCGACGCCCTGGTGGCGGCCGTCTGCAAGCAAGCCAAGCCGGGCGACCACCTGCTGTGCATGAGCAACGGCGGCTTCGGCGGCATCCACGACAAGTTGCTGCAAGCGCTGGCCGCGCGCGGCTGAGCAGCGAGAATTTCACTCACTTCAAACGAGTTCCATCACCGATGAACGCCTACGCCGACCTGCACCAACGCCATCAGCGCCTGCACCGCCTGTCCCATCTGCAATCGATCGCGCAATGGGACCAATCGGCCAATATGCCGACCAAGGGCAACGAGGCGCGCTCGCTGGCGCTGGCCGAGATGGGTGGCTTGCTGCATCAACTCGCCACCGAACCCGCGCTGCAGGGTCTGCTCGAGCAAGCCGAGGGCGAGACGCTCGACGACGATCAGCGTGCCAATCTGCGCGAGATGCGCCGCGTCTGGCGCGCTTCGAACGCCTTGCCACAAGCGCTGGTCGAAGCCAAATCGCTGGCCACCTCGCGCTGCGAACATGACTGGCGCAGCCAGCGCCCGGCCAATGACTGGGCCGGCTACCTGGACAACCTGCGCGAAGTCGTCCGACTGGCGCGCGAGGAAGCGCGTTACCTGGCCGACAGCAGCGGGCTCGGTCTCTATGACGCCTTGATGGATCAGTACGAGCCCGGCATGCGCAGCAGCGAGGTCGACCGCGTTTTCGGCGACCTGCGCCAATGGCTGCCCGACTTGATCAGCGCAGTGCAAGCCAGGCAAGCGCAGCAGCAGACCTTGCAGCCGCAGGGTCAGTTCCCCAAAGCCGGTCAGCGCGCCCTGGGTCTGGATGCAATGCGCTTGATGGGATTTGATTTCGAAGCCGGCCGGCTTGACGAGAGTGCCCATCCGTTTTGCGGCGGCGTGCCCGAGGATGTGCGCATGACCACGCGCTACCGCGAAGACAGCTTTCTGCCCAGCTTGATGGGCGTCATCCATGAAACCGGCCATGGTCGCTACGAGCAGGGCCTGCCGCGCGAATGGCTGGGCCAGCCGCTGGCATCGGCCAGGTCGATGGCCTTGCATGAAAGCCAGAGCCTGTCGTTCGAGATGCAACTCGGCAGCCACCCGGCTTTTGCGGCGCTGCTGAAACCGCATCTGGTCAAACACCTGGGCGATCAAGCGGCTTTCGAAGAGCTCAATCTGCACCGATTGCTGACCCAGGTCAGCAAAGGTCTGATCCGCGTCGATGCCGATGAAGTGACTTATCCGGCCCATGTGATCCTGCGCTACGAGATCGAGCGCGCCCTGATCGAAGGGCAGATCGAATGCGCGGACATCCCGGCGCTGTGGGATGCCAAGATGATGGAGTTGCTGGGTATCGACACCAGCGGCAATTTCCGCGATGGCTGCATGCAGGATGTGCATTGGGGCGCCGGACTGTTCGGTTATTTCCCCTGCTACACCCTCGGTGCGATGTATGCGGCGCAATGGTTTGCCAGCATGCGCCGCGAGAACCCGGGTCTCGATGGACAGATTGCCGCCGGCAATCTGCAACCGGTCTTCGACTGGCTGCACAGCCGGATCTGGAGTCAGGGTTCACGTTGGGAAACACCCGAACTGGTGCGGCGCGCCAGCGGCGAAACCCTGAATCCGGCCCATTTCAAAGCCCATCTGCAAGCCCGTTACCTGGGCTGAAGATCAGTCGAGGCAGCGCAGGAAGGTCGGCAGCGGGCGCCCGGTCACCGGGGCGCTGTTCTCGATGCAAAGCTGCCAGCCTTGCAGCTTCATGGCCGAAAGCCGGTCTCGAACAAGGTTTGCAACGGTGCGAACAGCGGCGCCGGCAAAGCCATGAAGTCAAACCATTGCCAGCCCTCGCATTTTTCCGGTTCCATCAGCGACAAGGTACCGGAGAATTGTTCAACGATGACAAAGGCGGTCAGGTAATGTTCGTTTTCGGCCTCGAACAGATCATTCGTATAGGGGCCGAACTTCATCGCCTGCAGGTGCAGACCGGTTTCCTCGAAGAGCTCGCGCCTGGCGCAAGCCTCGAACGATTCGCCGAATTCGAGTTTGCCACCGGGCGCCGCCCAACTGCCGGCGCCATGCGCACCTTTGCGCTTGCCGAGCAAGAGCGCTCCGTCTTTGACAACGAGGATTCCGACTCCGACTTTAGGCAGGCGCATTGAAGGGTGATTGGTTAACTGTGCGTGGACTTGAGCCTTGCAATTCACCCGCGTCGGCGAGCCTATGGCCGAGCAATTGTAGGGTCGGGTCGCCGGGCTTTGACGGCCCCGAACGGCTGCATTGACAATGCCGACCGGCCGACAAATTTCCGGAATTTATTGATGCATGATCCGCAACCATCACCTGCCATCCGCAGCGTCCTGATCGCATGGCTGCTGGCCGGTCTGGGTGCCTGCGCAACGCCTTCACCGGCACCGCCCGATCTTGCCCGCACGATCGCCAGCCTGCCGGCCACGCAGGCTGCGACCACCGCCCATCCGCTGGCCACAAAAGCGGCGCTGCGGATACTCGATCAGGGTGGCGCTCCGATCGACGCGGCCATCGCCGCGCAAATGGTGCTGGGGCTGGTGGAGCCGCAATCGTCCGGCATTGGCGGCGGCTCGCTGATCATGCATTGGGATGCAACAGCCAGCAAGCTGAGCAGCTATGACGGGCTCGCAGCAGCGCCGGCAACCGTCACCACCGGCCTGAGCGTCGATGTCGACGGCAAGGTCTTGAAAATCGCAGACATGCAACGCGGCGGGCGCTCGGTCGGCGTACCTGGCACGCTGGCGGTGCTCAAGCAGGTGCATCAGCGCTATGGCAAGTTGGCCTGGTCAGCGCTGTTCGATCCGGCGATCGAACTGGCAGAAGGCGGCTTTCCGATGCCGGCCTATCTGCACGGCATTCTGGCGACACCAAGCGCTGCGGCCGAACATCCCGAGATGCTGGCACTTTATTTCGACACCGATGGCCAGGTCCTGCCGATCGGCAAGACTGTCATCAACAAGGCCTATGCCGCGACGCTGCGGCGGATTTCAGCCCGCGGGCCGGCCGGTTTATGGGAAGAAGGCGCCGGCACCGCCTTGATCGCGGCCCTGCAACGTGGCTATCGCAGCTCGCTGATGACCGAGGCCGACCTGCCGGCCTATCAAGCCAGGGAGCGTGCGCCGCTGTGCGCGCCCTTCCTGGCCTACTCGGTCTGCGTGATGGGGCCATCATCATTCGGCGGCATCGCGGTGTTGCAAGTCCTGCAGATGCTCGAAGCCAGGCCGGCCAATGGCCCGCAGCGGTTCAATTTCGACGATACGGAATTCGTCCATTACTACGCCGAGGCCGGCAGGCTGGCGCAGGCGGACCGCTACCAATATGTCGGCGACCCCGACTTTGTCCGCGTGCCAACCGCCGGCTTGCTGGCAGGCGACTATCTGCGCGGCCGTGCCGGCTTGATCGACAGCTCGAAGATCACGCGAGTCGTGAAGCCAGGCCAGATCGCAGCGGCAGAAAACCAGACGCTCGCGCCGTCAGGCGAGGTCGCCGATGCCACCAGCCAGATTGCCATCGTCGATCGCCAGGGCAATGCGATCAGCATGACCACGACGAACAATCTGAATTTCGGCTCGCGCCTGATGGTCGACGGCTTTGTGTTGAACAACGCGCTGACCAATTTTTCAGCTGCACCGCGCCAAGGCCAGGCCGCACCGAACCGCATGCAGGCCGGCAAACGTCCAGTTACCTCGATGGCACCGACGATCGTCTTCAACGCAGCCGGCAAACCCATCCTGGTCGGCGGATCGGCAGGCGGCGGCCAACTCGTCGACTACATCAGCCAAAGCCTGGTCGAGATGCTGGCCAACCAGCGCACGCCAGCCCAAGCCTTGGCACGCGGGCATATGTCCACCGCGGTACAAGGCAAGCTGCAACTTGAGCAAGGGACCGCTGCCACCGCCACCGCTGCTGCGCTTTCTGCCAAGGGCCATCAGGTCGAGATCCTGCCGATGCTCAGCGGACTGGGTTTCCTGATGAAGCGCGAAGACGGCTGGATCGGGGCTGCCGATCCCCGCCGCGATGGCGTGGCGCTGGGGCGATAGCCGGCCCGATACAATCGATTCAAACTTCTCCGACTGACTTCAATTGGATTGGCCAGGACAAGCCGTCTTTTGCAAAGAAACCTCAGGTAGTCGCTTCAACAATCAAGGCAACAACGACGACCGGATTGACTCTTCGCAAGGCCAGGCGAGCACTCCAATTCATGCTGGGAAAACGGAAAAATCGACGCGCCAACCAAGCGGTGCGCCGGCATTTTTCTTCCTTCCAGCAACCCAGGGAGTCAGCATGGCCAATTCACTTCAGCCCGGCAGTTCCGACCCGGCAACCAAGGCTTCAGGAGAGATCGCCACGCGCGAACTCGGCAGCCTCAGCAGTGGCAGCGCCTCAGCGGCAGTGGCCGATAGCGTCGCCGCCCAGTTGTCCGATATGACGCCCAGCTTTGGCAACATCCTCTCGTCGATCGGCCTCGGTGTCGCACGCTCGCAGGCGGCGCTGGACGAAGGCGTGATCGAAACCGTAAAAAAGCTTTCGTCAACGATGATCACCGTCGTCACCGAAGTTGTCGAGCAACTTGACGACGATGGCCTGCCCGATGTAGCGGCCACCCGTTTGGTGACCAATGACTTGTCGGTGCTGAACTTCGTCACACCCACCGTGCATCAGTGGCAGCATGTGTCGCTGTCGATGGACATGAGCGTGGGCGCGATGGACGAGCAGACCGGGCTGTCGTTCAGCGTCGGGACCAGCAGCAGCGGCAACAATAGCAATTCGCTGGCCGGCCTGATCGGGCTGGGCAATATGTCGACCAGCAGCAGCTATCTGGCGATGCAACTGAACACCGAACGCGAGGCCCAATGGTCGAACGGCGTGGTTCAGCTTGACGCGGTGCTGGCGCCGCGGCGCACCGGCAAATTTCCAGTGCCTGCCCAGGTGACGATCGGTCCGCAGATTTTCATCAGCCAGGGCGCAGTGGTCGAAACCAAGACCGGCGCATTGCTGACAGAGCGCAGCATCGATTTGGTGATCAGCCTGCGCAAGGCCAGCGGCGCGGTCAACCCCGACAAGAATCTGGTCCTCGACGCGGGCGGCCTGCTGCCCAGTTTCTCCAGCACCCTGCCCTACCTCGGCTCCAAAACCAATGCCGAAGGCCAATGCCTGGTGACGCTGCGCCGGCCAATCACGCCGGGCTTTGCACAGCCAGGCAAGCGTGCAGTCACCGTCAGCCTGGGCGATATGTCCAAGCGTTTTGAATTCGTCATCTGATTCAGGAGACTTCCATGGGCAATATCTCGATCCAGGGCGGCGGGGCCAACAACGCCAATCTCGGCGGCAGCAGAACGCTGATCGACCTTTCTCCGGCCAAAGACCTGAGCGGCGCCATGCAAAGCGCGGGCATGAGTTTCGGCCGGCTCGTCGCCTTCACCGGCCAGGCCGTGGCCGACACCCAGATGCGACTGAACGAAACCGGCGCGGCAATGGCGACCGCGCTGGCGACCACCCAGGTTGACGTGATCGCAGCACAAGAAAGCATCTACGACGACAGCGGGCTGCTGCATGAGGCGCGCAGCTACACCCGCAAATTGCCGCTGGTGAATTTCATCGATCCGGTCTTCTATGAATGGAGTGCGGTGCGCCTGCAAGGCGAGTTCTATGCCAGCGGCTTCAGCGGCAACAGCACGATCACGGCCAACACCAGCACCGAGACCAAGACTCCGGGCGGCGGACTTTTCGGCCTGCTGTTCGGTTCAAACAAGACCAATACCCAGTCGAACAGCAGCAGCGTCATTGTCGGCAGCAGCGTGAAAGTCGAAAGTTCCTTCGGCCATGTGCGCGCCAGCGCCTTGTTGCAACCCAAGCTCGACATCGGTGTGCCGGCGCCCCGCCAGGTGGTGCGCGGACCGAGCTTGAACGTGGTCGCCGGCGAGATCAAGGACATCGCTGTTGACGGCAAATTGCAATCGCGAACCCTGGCCGCCTTGCTCGAGCTGCGCCGCGCCGATGGCAGCGCGATTGCCGGCAAGGCGATCTCGATTGACACCGATGGCGCTCCCTGGAGCTTCAGCACCACAGGCGCCGAGCTGACCGATGCGGCGGGCCGCGTCGCAATCACCTTGCGCCGAGATTTTCTCGGCAAGGAAGCCGATATTGCGCCAAAGGATGTGGTGTTGACTGCGCGTCTCGGGCTGGTCTCCAACAGCAGCAGCTTGAGCTTTTGATCGGAGCGGCCATGCTGAAACCGCGCGCCGCGCCGATCGCCGGGCAACAGGCCGCCTTGTCGACCTTGCTGGCCGAAGCGGTGGGTGGCGTCCTGCAGGCGCAGGCTCAGCTCGATGCCGACGCCTTGACCCGCGTGACCCGCTATGTGGCGACACCACAGGGCCAGTTGGTCCTGCCACCGCTCTGGTACTCGATCGCGCAGGTCGACCTGTCTTTCGAGATGGCGGCAACGCTGACCCGTATCAGCGCCCGCGATGCAGACAGCAGCAGCGCAGCCGGTGAAGTGCGGCTGGACTGCCGGCTGTTGAATCCAGCCGCGGTCAGCTTGTTCGGACGTAGCGCATCGAGCGGACTCAAAGTCGCGCTGCGGCTGACGCCCCAGAACGCTGAAGGTCTGCGGCCCCTCAGTCCGGCCAAATTTCCGCCAGCAGCCACCGGCGATTGACCGCCATGCCCAGCGAGTTGATCACGGCAGAACTGAACAGGATCCCCAACAGCTTCACCCGCCTGGGCAATGACCGGATCGTCAAGATCGACGGCATCAGCGGCATCTTCACCCCGATCGGCAAGGCAGCAGACACCACCCTGGGTGAAGACGAGCGGGCCAATTTGCTCGCGGTGATCGACACACTCAAACAGGCGCTGAGCCAGACGCAGAGCGAGAAGCTCCAACTCGACGGCCAATTGACTGCCCTGCGTGACCGGCCCTCGGCGCCTGATGACTTTGCCAGCGCGGTGCAGCAGTCGCTTGATGAGTTGCAGCAGCGCATGGCGACGATGCGTAACTCGATGTCGAACTTTGCGGTGCGCGAGTTCAAGCTAGAAGCCAGCGTTTTCGTGCAGGTCTCGGCGCTGGGGGCGATCGAATATCGCTTCGTCCAACCCGGTGACAACGTCGATGCGGCCGCCTTGTCCAGGCTGACACTCGACCTTGTACCGGTGCCCAAGAATGGCCTGGCCGGCGTCTGGAGCACGCAGTTGTTCCAGCCTGAGCAGTCACTTGCAGGATTGCCCGGACTCAGCGACGAGCAGTTGAAACGCATGGAAGGCGCAGGCCTGTACTCGCTCGGCGAGTTCCTCCAGGTCGGCACCCGCGCGCGGGCCTTGGTCACCTTGCAAGCCCTGCTCGGCACCGAACGCCAACAACTGCAGCGCTGGGCCCAGCAAGCGGCCTTGATGTGCCTGCGCGGCGTCAATGGCGCTGCCGCGATGGTCCTGATCGAAGCCGGCTTCGGCAACTTCGAATTGCTGGCCGGCCATGCCCCCGACACCGTCGCACGCGCCTATGCCCATGTACGCACAGCTCACCCTGAATGGGCCGCACCGGTGGCCGGCAAGGCACTCAGCTCCCAATGGGTACAGGCAGCCCGGCAATATCTCGGGCTGCCGGAACTTGAGACCGGCGTTTGAACAATACGGGACGCATTGGGTCAGGCACCAGCAGCCGCTGTTTGCTGCATGAAAAAGCCAGGCCATCAAGCCATCCGATTGCGATTTTTTGGAGTCATCCATGATCGATAAAACTCCAACCGATATCAATTTATCGATTATTTTATTGATATCAATTGTTTTTCAATTAGCTGCAGCGATCGTCGCCCTGCGACAAATAGCCCTTGTCAAAGGCAACTACAGAGTGGCCTGGGGATGCGTCAGCCTTGCACTGCTGCTGATGGTTGAACGCCGGGCATCTCCGCTCTGGCGGCTGCTGCAGCAAGGGCTGCCCAGCAGCTTGATCGATGCCTACTTCGGCCTGGCAATTTCGCTCTTGATGTTGCTCGGGACCTATGGCATCCGGCAGTTGTTCATGAGTCTGATGATTCAGCAGAAAAAACTCGATGAACTTGCCCGTTCAGATGACCTGACAGGCTTGAACAATCGAAGATCAGTTCTTGAAAAAGCCAAGTATGAGATCAAAAGAAGCCTTCGCAGCGGATTGACTTCGGCCTTCCTGATCTTCGATATTGATAATTTCAAGAATGTCAATGACACCTACGGGCATGCTGTCGGCGACGATGTGCTTCGGCAACTGGCCGGAATCGCCTTGCGGGAATTTCGCAGCATCGACATTTGCGGGCGAATTGGCGGTGAAGAATTTCTTGTCGTCATGCCGGACACCAACGCCAAGAGCGCGAGCATTGCCGCTGAACGCTTTCGCAGCGCCGTGTCATCCAACAACTTTCTTGCTGATGGCAAATCGTTTTCAGTGACCGTCAGCATTGGCGTGACCGTGTCAGAACTCGACCGCGTCGACCTGGATGAATTGCTGGCCACTGCTGACCAGGCCCTCTACCGGGCAAAAAACCTGGGGCGCAACCGGGTCGAAATTGGCTGACTTTTGCCGGCGTGAAACTCGCGGCGACGCAGGTTAGGGATGCTCTGCATAACTCAACGCGAGTGTGTGCAGTGCGGATCGGGATGGGATGCAAGGCGCATTTTGCGGCCAATAGCGCTTGCTATTGGCAAGAAATGCAACGCCGCAGACCGCCCGAGGCAGCACTTGCACAAGCCGTGAGGGGTTATGCAGAGCATCCTTAGAGTTCTGCAACTCGGGATGGAATCAACCTAGATTCACTGCGGCGGCGACTCATAGGCGGCAACCGCCGCCGGAGATGGGTTCGGTGCAGGCTCGATGTCAGCCGAAGCAAGTCAGGCCCTCAAAGGCCTGCCGGACAAAATGCCGCGGCGCGTGAGGAACGACGAAGAGGATCAGCCCTGCATCACTGCAGGATGAAAGTCTTGAACATCGTGCGCTGAACCGGCAGATCAGCATTGGTCAAGGCCGGGAAATGCAAGGCAGCATCTCTCATTTCCTGGGTGCAACAGCGCGTGCCATCGTCGAGCCTCTTCGGGATCGCGCCCATCTTCTCGAGCGCCAGAATTTCCGCATCCGTTGGCTTGCTCTGCAGCAGGAATATCAGCGTCAACTGCGGATCCAGTACCGCATTCACAACCAGCGTCAAATCTTCAGCGATCGCGACTTTCCCGGCCATCGTGCTGGCTTCCTTGAGCGTCCGGCTCCCCAGCATGGCGATGATCTTCGAAGTCAGCACCGGCATGAAGTTAATGATCTGGGTTTGGCCGATAACGTCCATGGTCTCGAGCGCCACCTTGGTCTGCAGATAGCTCTTGCCCCCCTTGTCGGCCAGATTGAGCGTGAACTCCTTGAGGATATTGCCATCATTGGGCGGCAATTCAACGAAAAGCGGTGACGGGTTGAGTCGCTTCACTTTCTGTTTGGCGTCATAACGCATTTCGGCGTCACGCAGCACATTGATGCCGTTCTGTTTCATGATCTCGGCCTGCCGGATTTCCCAGGCAAGGTCAGCTGCGGTGGCCGGAGCTTTCGCATGCGGATCGGCATGATCAGCAGGCGCCGCATGATCCGATGGGGCCTCGTGGGCCGTCGCGTGACCCTGTGCGTCCGCTGCTCCATGCGCATCCTGAGCGCCATGCGCTGCTGGCGCGCCATGGGTCGTGGCCGGCTGATGGCCTCCATGCCCGGCGCCCGAATTCAGCGCCCAGTAACCATAAGCACCCACCAGCAACAGCAGCACCCCCACCACGATCGCGAACAAATTGGACTGCGGCTTTTCAGGATGTTCCGGCACCTCGTCAATGAGTTCCGGCTGGGTTGCTGCTTCAAGCTGAGGCGCGATGATTTCGGGACGGGGCAACGGTACGATTTCTACCGCAGCTGCGGCCTGCATGGGTTCAATCAACAACTCCGGCACTGGCTCCGGCGCAGGCTCAGCCTTCGGTTTGTCCATCGGCTTAGGCTCCGGCTTTGGCAATGGCAGAACCGATGACCTGGCCGATGCTGCCGGGCCGATCTGAACCGCCTTGACCGTCAACTTGACCGCCGGCTGGGTCAGCGGTTCAGCTGCCGGCAATGGTTCGGATTCGACCTTGGGTTTGGCTTTTGCCTTCGGCCTTGCCGTCGACAGAGCCACTGGCTGCGCCGTTGCGGCCTGCTCAACTTCAACCGGCTTGGCCGCAGGTTCGGGCACAGCTACTGGGGCCGCTTCAGTCTTGGTTTTGGCTCTTGACTTCGGCGCTGCAGTTGGCAAAACCGCTGGTTGTTCCGTTGCAGCCTGATCAACTGCAACCGGCTTGGCCACAGGTTCGGGCACAGCTTGCGCAGCCGCTTCGACCTTGGGTTTGGCTCTTGACTTCGGCGTTGCAGCTGGCAAAACCGCTGGTTTCTTCGCCTTGGGGGCTTTACCAGTTTGGACTGGCTCAGGCGATGGGGACGGAGCTAGCGCCGCCTTGGGCTTGGCCCTTGACTTCGGCTTGGCCTTTGAGCCCATGTCGGATTGAACCGGCTCCAGTGCCGGCACCGGCGTTTGTGCCGTCCCGCAAGCACTACAAACCTTGGCCTCGGAGGCCAGTTCAAACCCACACTTAATGCAGTTCATGAATATATTTCGACAAATACAGTGATTTTAGCGAATTTACCTGAGCAGGCGATGGCGATTTCGTCGCAGTTGCCCGGCTTGCCATCAGGCTTGCAGTCTGAAGCTGTCGGCATTGGCCAGCGGCCATGACTGCTGGTAGATTAGCGGCAGGCCTTCGAGGCTGTTGCGCAGCAAAGCGCCTTCCGGCAATGCGAGCAGCACCAATTGGGCCAGCGACTGGACATGGCCGCTGGCCGTACGCCGGACGATATGGTGGGCCGTGATGTCCTGCGGATGTTCAAGTCCGGCTGCCTGCACCAGTTCCATCAGGGCTTCCAGCGTCTGATGGTGGAAGTTGTAGACCCGTTCGGCCTTGTCTGGCACCACCAGCGACTGCTGGCGTAGCGGATCCTGCGCTGTCACACCCGTCGGGCATTGGCCGGTATGGCAATGCTGGGCCTGGATGCAGCCCAGCGCAAACATGAAGCCACGGGCGGCGTTGCACCAATCGGCGCCCAGCGCCATCAATCTGGCGATGTCGAAGGCGCTGACCACCTTGCCGGCACAGCCGATGCGGATCTTGTCGCGCAACCCGACGCCGCGCAGCGTGTTGTGGACCAGCAGCAGGCCTTCCTGCATCGGCGAGCCGACATGGTCGGTGAATTCGAGTGGCGCCGCGCCGGTACCGCCCTCGGCGCCGTCGACAACAATGAAGTCGGGCGTGATGCCGGTCGACAGCATCGCCTTGACGAGGGCAAACCATTCCCAGGGATGGCCGATGCAGAGTTTGAAGCCGGTCGGTTTGCCACCCGATAACTCGCGCAGTTTCTGGATGAAATGCATCATCTCGACCGGCGTGCTGAAAGCACTGTGCGAAGCCGGGGAAACACAATCGACCCCGACCGGTACGCCGCGCGCATCGGCAATCTCGATCGTCACCTTAGGTCCCGGCAGCACACCGCCATGGCCCGGCTTGGCACCCTGGCTGAGCTTGATCTCGACCATCTTGACCTGCGGGTCGCGGGCGTTGTCAGTGAACTTGTCGACGTTGAAACTGCCGTCGTCATTGCGGCAGCCGAAATAGCCTGAACCGATCTCCCAGATCAGGTCGCCACCATTGACCCGGTGGTGCATGGAAATCGAGCCTTCGCCGGTGTCATGGGCAAAGCCGCCACGCTTGGCCCCGGCGTTCAAGGCCAGGATCGCATTGGCGCTCAGGGCGCCGAAGCTCATTGCCGAAATATTGAACACGCTGGCCGAGTAGGGCTGGGCGGTATCCGGGCCGATGATGATGCGGAAGTCGTGCGAATCAAGTTTCGACGGCGCCACCGAATGGTTCATCCATTCATAACCTTCGCCGTAGACCGACAACTCGGTGCCGAAAGGCCTCTTGTCGGATTCACCTTTGGCGCGCTGATAGACCAGCGAGCGCTGCGCGCGCGAAAACGGCGCGGCCTCGATGTCGTTTTCAAAGAAATACTGGCGCACTTCAGGCCGGATGAATTCGAAGAAAAACCGCAGGTGGCCGATGATCGGGTAGCTGCGCAGGATCGAACTGCGGGTCTGACGCAGGTCGCGAATACCGATGTAAAGCAAGGCCGCGCAGAGCAGGAACAAGGGCCCGGTCGAATCACCGGCGATCAACCGCGCCAGGCTCCAAGCCGACCCGAGCGCGCTGAGGGCGATCGCGGTATAGCGGATCTGGAAGAATTTCGACAATCCGATCATGGGCAGAACTCCTGCATCGATAGAAAAATCAGTAAAGCCAGTAAAAGGCGCAGGATATCAAAATTTGATCAGTTCATCGTGAAAGTTTGCTTGAACCTGAGTTCGATAGTTGGACAGGACCGAGTGAGCTGAGATGTGATGCGTTGGCCAGGCCCTCAAATTCAGGCTTTCAGCTCCCGTACACATTTCATGCCAGCCAAGCCCCGCATTCCGGCCTCCGGCCTCATGCGGGCTACCGACCGGGCTCGTAGCCCGCATATCTGGCCCGCAGGGTCGAATGCGGGGATTGCGCCGACCCGGTCAACTTTCTCGCGCCGGATCCTGAGCCTGGCCGCGTTGCAGCAGTTGCGCCACGGCGGCGATCGCGATCACTTCGGGTTGCTTGCCGCTGATGCCGGGCAGACCGATCGGGCAGGTGATGCCTGCGAGTTCTTGCTCAGAAAATCCTCTGGCCAGCAGCCGCTGCCTGAAGCTGGCCCATTTGCTCTTGCTGCCGATCAGGCCGATCAAGGGCAGGTCGGCATGAACACGCTGGCGCAGCAGGCAGGCGGCAACAATGTCGAGGTCTTCGGCATGGCTGAAGCTCATGATCAGCACGGACGAGCCCGGCGCCAGATCGCGCACTGCCGCCTGCACCGGGTCGGCATGTTCGGCCTGCACATTGCCGGGCAACCCGGTCGGGAAAACCTCATCGCGGCTGTCGACCCAGAACACCTGGCTCGGCAGACGGCCGAGCAGGTCGACGATCGCGCGCCCGACATGGCCGCCACCGAACAAGGCCACCCGCAGCAACTGTTCGCTCGGCAGCTCCAGGCGGCGGCGCAGCGCGACCAAGTCAGCCGGCCTGACCGCCAGCAACTCGAATGTCAGATCGACGACGCCGCCGCAGCATTGCCCCAACGCAGGCCCCAAGGCGAAGCGGCGCTGCAGCGCTAACTTATGGCCCTGCAGCAAGGCTTTGGCATGGGCAATCGCCTCAAACTCCAGATGACCGCCACCGATGCTGCCGATCAGGCCGGCCGCGGTCACCGCCATCCAAGCGCCTTCCTCGCGCGGGCCGCTGCCCTGCACCTGCGCCACGCTGACCAGCGTGGCAGGTTCGCTTTGCAAGGCTTGCAGCAGCCGCTCGACCGTCACCATCAAATGCAGCGATCAGTGCAGGCAAGCCAGCAGATGGCCTGGCTGCGATGGCGTTGGTCACACATTGGGGAAGTCAGTTTTACCAAACCAGGTCCGATCATGGCTGCACACGCGAAGTTTAAACAGATCGCATCGACCTCCGGAATAGCCCGCGCCAGCGGTGGAAAACTTCAATTCCGGCCGGCAAAGACCAGGCGTACTGCGCCACCTTGTTTGGCCGCATACATCGCGCGATCGGCGGCCTGCATCAGCTCGGCGGGCGTCTGGCCATGGGCCGGGTGCAAGGCCACGCCGACCGAAGCGCCGACCGCCAGCGTCTGGCCAGCCAACTGGATCGGCGCCGTCACCGCATCGACAATGCGCTGGGCAATTCGCGCCACCTCATCGACATTGGCCGGGTTGTCGAGCAGCACCACGAACTCGTCGCCGCCCAGCCTGGCCACGGTATCGGCCGTCCTGACCTGGGCTTGCAGCCTGGCAGCGACCAGTTTGAGCAGTTCATCGCCGGCGGCATGACCCAACAAGTCGTTGACCGCCTTGAAGCGGTCGAGATCGAGAAACAGCAGCGCCACCTGCCGCTGCTCGCGCTCGGTCATCGTGATCAATTGCCCGAGTCGCTCCAGCAGCAAATGCCGGTTCGGCAATCCGGTCAAGGCGTCGTGGAAGGCCTGCTGCCTGATCTGCTGATCCTTTTGCCAACGCGTGGTGGCATCGCTGAACATCGCCAGATGGCGCTTGGCCTGACCGGCCAAGCCTTGAATGCTGGTGACGCTTATGGCCTGCAAATAGGCCTCGCCGTCTTTGCGACGGCTCCAGCGCTCACCGGCCCATTGACCCTTGGCATTCGATTCCTCCGCGATGGTCGCAATCAAGACATTGCTCGCCGGCCCGGTCGACTTGAACTTGACAAGATTCATCCCGACCGCCTCGCTGGCGCTGTAGCCGGTGAGCTCGACGAAAGCAGGATTGACCCGCAGGATGCAATAGTCAGCGTCGGTGACGACGATCGCGTCAGCCGCATGGTCAAACACGCTGGCCGCCAGCTTCAGCTCGACTTCGGCGTCCTTCAATGGGGTGACATCGCCGATATGGACAAAGAAACCCGCGACGCCGCCTGCTGCGTCAAAGTCGGGCATGTAATGGGCCAGCGTGGCGACCCTGACGCCTCGCGCGTCGATCACCTCACCCTCAAAACATTGGGCCTTGCCGGCCAGCGCCGCCTGAGCGCGGGGCAAATTCGTTGTGAGTAGCCGCTCGCCCAGCAATTCCCGATAACTGATGCCGACGACCTCTTCAACCGACTTCCCGAACCATTGCAGGTAGCGATTGTTGGCAAAGCGGCAGATCAGGTCCCTGTCCCAATAGCCGACCAGGCCCGGCATCGCATCGGTAACCTGGCGGATGAAATGTTCTTTTTCGACCAGCGCCTGCTGCGAAGCCTCGGCGCTGCGGCGCGCTGCCAGCACAGCCGCCTCGAATTGGCTGCGCTCCTTGGCGACGAAGAAGACCCACCAATAGCCACAGACGCCATCGACCTCACGACGGCTGCAATTGACCAGCACCGGCACGGCCAGGCCTTCGGCACCGCGCAGCTGCAACAGGATCTCGCGTACATGCCCGTCGCGCAGCAGCAAGGGCCAGACATGGGTCTGCAAAAAAATGCGGCTGGCAGGCAAAACGAGATCGTCAATGCTCCGCTGCCGCCATGGGCCTGCGAACTCGCCATCGGCGAACAACTCGGTGTTCAGGGGCAGATCCCGGATCAACGCACTGCGTCTGGCACCTTGCCCACCGATCAGGCCCAACATTTCAGCATTGATCTCCAGCAGCAGACCGTTGCCATCGGTCACGAGTGCCGAGCAAGGCAAATGATCCAGCAGTCCGACTTGTTTCATCGCGTTCTCAATCGCTGGCCGCGAAATAGCCGTTCATCGCGTCGATCACCAACTGCGGATGACTCATATGGGCGCAATGCCCGCTCACATCAAGGATTTGCAACTGGCTGCCCTGCAGATGGGCATGGCAATAGTCACCGACCGCCAACGGTACCAGCGCATCATGGCGGTGCTGCAGGATCAAGCAAGGCCGGCGCACCAACGGCAGATCGGCGCGCTGGTCGGCGAAGAAGGTCGCCCGCGCAAAGGCCCTGGCCACGGCCGGATCGGTCGAACAAAAACTGTCATTCAGTCGCCCGGAAACTGCCCCCACCTCACCGGCGATGATCGGCGCCAGATGATCGGCCCAGCCGATGTAGTTCTGCTCCAAGAGCAACAGCAGGCCTTCCAGATCCGCGCTTTCGAAGCCGCCGAAGTAGTCAGGCGGATGATTGAGAAAACAGGGCGTCGGCCCCAGCAGCACCAGCCGCTCGAACAACTCGGGCCTGACGATCGATGCCAGCAGGCCGATACTGCAGCTGACCGAATGGCCGACGAAAGTCACGCCGCTTTGCAAGCCCAGCTCATCGCAGACATCGAGCAGATCCTGCACATAGCCTTGCAGGTCGCCATAGCGCGCGGCGGAGAAGGCCTGCTTGTCGGAGCGCCCACTGCCAACATAGTCGAACAGCACCTGCTGATGGGTGTCCGCGAATGCCGGCGTGACCTGCTGCCACATCGTCTGATCACAGCCAAAGCCATGGCCATAGAGCAGCAACTTGCCGGCCTTGCCATGGACTTGAACGTTGTTGCGATCCCGGATCGTAAAAAGTTTAATCATCCGAATAAATTAATCAATTTATTTTTTTTTTAAAATAATAAGCTGGGCCAAGGCAAGGAATTGTTGTTTTTTACCATCATTGCAGCGGTAATTTCAAACCAGGCAAGGCCTCATCTGACATCGTGGAAAAGCCCCGAAACAGGCATTAATGCCCGAACCTGGCCGCGGTTCTGGCGGAGCGACCGAGCATCGCACCCTAGAATCAGCGCCGTGATCAAGCAGTTCCTCACCCTCAGCCAAACCCGCATGCATGCCTGGTTCGCGATTGCGATCCTGCTGCTGGGCGCTTTGGCGCCGGGCATCAGCGTTGGCTTGAGTCATGGCGGCGACAGCAGCGGCTGGCAGGACATCTGCAGCAGCAGCATGACGGCTGCGAACAGCGCCGGACGGCCCGCTGGCGCCATGGACATGCTGGCCTACGGGCATTGCGCTTGCTGCCACCTGCAGACCGATGACATCGCGCCGCTGCCTTCGGTGCCGAAGCTGCAATTGCTCGGCAGCCTGCAATTCACGATGCCGGCGCGATTCTGGACCGCGCCGCGCACGGCGCATGGCTGGGCGCCAGCCCAGGCCCGCGCGCCACCGCTGCACAGCTGAAGCCTGCGCGGCCCAGCCGCGCTCCCAGCCGCCTCGGGCCGCTGCAATCCAGCAGGCTCGGGCTGTCTCAGCCGGAGATCGGTCGACCCGATCTCCGCAGCCATTGTTCCGGATTCAAACCAATGAAAACCAAATTGATGCAGCGCGTCTATTGCGCAGCCACGCCGATCGCCATCGCCATAATCAGCCTTTTCACTGCTGCTGCCCAGGCAGGCTCAGCCGCCGGCGAAACCAAGCTCGAGACCGTCGAGGTCAAGGGCGCGGCGGCCACCGCCGGCGGTCTGCCCGCCAACCTCGGCGCCAACAGCGCCGGCTACAGCGCCAAGGAACTGGCCGAACAGGTCAACGTGATCAACACCGAGGACATCGTCAAATACTCGCCCGACACGATGACCCGCAAACGCTATATCGGCGACCGCAATGCCATCATCCAGACGCGCACCAGCAGCGTCACATCGAGCGCCCGCGCCCTGGTCTACGCTGACGATGTCTTGCTGTCGAACCTGCTCGGCAATGGCTATGCCTATCCGGCGCGCTGGAACATGGTGTCGCCGCTCGAGGTCAAGCGGGTCGACTTCTTCTTCGGCCCCTATTCGGCCGAATATCCGGGCAACTCGGTGGGCACAACGGTGCTGATCACGACCAGGATGCCGACCCGCTTCGAGGGCTACGCCAAGGCGCAGGCATTCTCTGAATCATTCAACTATGGCGGCACCCAAGCCAGCTATCGAGGCAGCAATGCCAATGCCGTGGTCGGCAGCCGTCAGGGCGGATTCGCCTGGCTGGTCGACGCCAACCATCTGCTCAGCAACGGCCACCCGATGACTTTCGCGACCTTCAACCCGGCGCTTGACGGCAAGGCCAGCGGGACCGGCCCGCAAGTCAATGGCGTGGTGACCGACCAGGACATCAACGGCGCGCCAAGGATCAATGCCGGCTCGCAGAGCCAGGAACATACGCTGCAGGACACCGCCAAGATCAAGCTGGCCTGGGACTTGGCCCCGGGCTGGCAAGCGACTTATCTGCTCGGCAACTGGCGCAACAACTCGACCAACCAGGCAGCAAGCTACCTGAAGGATGCCAACACCGGCGCCGCAGTCAGCGCGGGCGGTTTTCAATCTGGAGGCAAGTTCTACCAACTGGGCAATGCCTTTGCCGGCAACGTCTGGGATCAATCGCATTGGCTGAACGCGGCGACGCTCAAGTCGCAAGGTCATGCTGAATGGAACAGTGAATTGGTTCTGAGCCACTACAGCATCAACAGCGACCTGCAGCGCAGCAATATCCCGGCAGGCGCCAAAGTCGGCAGCACCAGCTATTTCGGCCAGATCAGCAGCAATCCCTTGGGCGATGGCTGGCAAAGCCTCGAGGCCAAAGCCTTCTGGCGCCCAAAGTCGGGTGACCATCAAGCCGTCTTCGGCGTCCACAGCGACCGCTACCGGCTCGATGCCAAGGCTTTTTATAGCAGCGCCACTGCGGGCGACGAAAGCTGGAAATCAGCTGCGTCAAGCGGCCAACTGGCTTCTGCCTCGCAGGGTCAGACGCGCACCCAGGCAATCTATGCGCAGGATGCCTGGCGCTTGCTGCCCGACTGGAAACTGATCGCCGGGCTGCGTAGCGAACAATGGCAGGCCAGCGGTGGCGGCAATGCGAAGCTGCTCTCGGGCGCAATCAGCAATGCCAGCTACAGCGACCGGACGATCAATGCCATCTCGCCCAAACTCTCCGTCGAGCATGGCGTCTCGGCCGACTGGACGATCAAGGGATCGCTAGGCAGCGCTTACCGCATGCCGACGGTGACCGAGTTGTTCCAGGCGATCAGCGTGGGCGCCAGTATCACGACGAACAACCCGGCCTTGCTGCCCGAACATGCTTTGTCGAGCGAGCTGACGGCCGAGCGCGAATTGTCGGGCGGCCTGCTGCGCCTGTCGCTGTTCAACGAAGATATGAAGAACGCGCTGTATTCGCAGCCGCTGACCGTCGGCACGGTGACAACCACTGCCGTGCAGAACATCGAGCAGGTGCGCAGCTATGGCGCGACGCTGGCGTTCCAGAAGAACAATCTGCTGCCGGGTCTGGACTTCACCGGCAGCCTGACCTGGGCTCATGCGCGAACGCTGGCCGCTGCCGCGACGCCCGCCGCGGTCGGCAAGGTCTTCCCCGGCATTCCTGACTGGCGCGCCACGGCGGTGGCTACCTGGCATGCCAACGAGCGGGGGACGATTTCGCTGGCGGCCCGCTACAGCGGTGACCAGTTCAATACGCTGGCCAATACCGACAGCAACCGCGACACCTACAGCAGCAACAGTCGCTTCTTCGTCATCGATGCGCGGGCCAGTTGGCGCTTGGGCCAGGGTCTGACAGCGGCGGTCGGGGTCGACAACATCGGCAACCAGGTCTATTTCGCCTACCATCCGATGCCGATGCGCACGGTCCACGCCGAGTTGTCAGCGGCCTTTTGATCGGCAAGAAGCATGAAAAATACAATCATTGCCAGCTTGCTGGCGCTGCTGCTGACATCGCTGTGCGCAGCTGCTG
>CANFIC010000014.1 GCA_947446685.1 Burkholderiales bacterium | reverse complement strand
CAGACGCTCGTTCGCTTGCGCATAGTCGAGCTCCGATTCGTCGATGCCCATCAACGAGGAGGCGATCGTCAAACTGATGACCTGCTGCGGGTACTCGAGCGCGAAGTCCAGGGCGAAGAAAGCGCCATGCGCGATTGCGACCAGATGCACCTTCTCGATGGCGAGGTGCTTCAACAGTTGCTGGAGGTCTTCCGACGCGTATCCCGGTTGCGCCGGGTCGCCAGCCTCCGACCCGAAATAGCCGCGTCGCGAGTAGCCGATGGCTCGGAAGCCCGCGGCGGCGAATGCCGGCTGCTGGTATTGCCAGCCCGCAGCGCTCTGGCTGCTAGCGTGCATGAACACGACCGCAGGGCCGCTGCCACCAGTGTCCCAGTACCAAAGCTTGGCACCGTTCACATTGACATGGCCTTCGGTAGCTGGTGCCTGGCGTGGCAATTCGATGGGCAACCAGACCGGCGCTGCGTCCGGCCTTGCCGCGGCCAAGGCGCTTGGCCCTGCCGCGCTACAGACTGCGATGGCTGCAAGCTTGATCCAATCGCGTCGGTTGGCCCCGCAGCTATCCGGTGCGGGGGTTGCTGCTTCGACGACCACCGACGAGGCAGCGACAGGCAGATTTTTTGCCATCAACATGCTCGATCCTTTCCATTCAGCGGTGTGAGGCTGCAGTCTATGAGACCTTCATAGCGCTGCGCCGCCGGTATGACTCATAGCTGCTATGCAAGGCTGCATTGGCCTTGCCATCGTCCGGCTCTGGCGATTTCAGGTTGACATGGCGCCGCAGCGGCCATGTCAACCTTACCTCAGCCTAGATTCAGCCGTTGATCGCTCGCCATTGCCTCGGAGGCTTCATGCCTATTGAGATTTCTCTGCCCTCAGTGGCTTGTCGATGGCGGGAAGCGCGGCAGCATCGCCATCAGCAAGGCGCCGAACACCAGGATGGCGGCGATGATGGCGAACACCGGCGGATAGCCGCCCAGACGCTCGACCGCCCAGGCCGTGCCCGGAGGGCCAAGTCCGGCGCCAAAGGCATAGGCCGAAAAGTAAGTGGCGTAGATCACGCTGTAATGCTTGAGGCCGAAATAGCGTCCGGTCAGATAGGCCACCACGTCGACCTCGGCCCCTGCGGCCAGCCCTACCATCATGGCCGACAGCAGCGCCACGGTGCCGCTGGCGCCTGCCGCGAGCAGGCCGATGCCGACGATCGGCAGCAGCAGAAAAGCCAGACCCACTCGCGGGGCGAAGAAGCGGTCCATCAACCAGCCGGTGGAGATGCGTCCGACGACCAGCACGGCCCAGAGCGAGGCCTGGATCATCACTGCGGTTTCGCGCGATTCACCGCGCGCTGTCAGGTAAGGCACCATATGCAGCATCACGCTCTGCACGCTCAGACCGATCAGGCAGAAGATCACGATCATCATCCAATATTGCCGCGTCGTTGCGGCTTCGCGCAAGCTCATGCCGGTCAATTCGGCGCGCATTTCGACCTTGCCTGACGCATCGACTTTGGGCGCATCACCGTCGACATTCAGCCCCATTGCTTGGGGTGAGTCACGCACGATCAGGTACATGATCGGCAAGGTCACCAGCAGGATGATCAATGCCATCGCAGGGAACGCATCGCGCCAGCCGACCTGCTTGAACAAGGCGTTGGCGACCAGTGACCAGAACACACCGCCGACACCGAATCCGGCCAATGCGATGCCCAGCGCCAAGCCGCGACGCCGGTCAAACCAGCGCGACACCAAGGTAGCGAAAGCGACATGGGTCGTGCCGGTGGCGAGCAGGGCGAAAGCCAGGTAGCGGGCGTAGAACAACCAGAGCGAATCATCGAGGTAGCTGAACGAGGCCATGATCAAGGCCTCGATCAGGAACGAGACCGTGATCACCCGCCGAGGGCCGAGCTTGTCAATGATCGCCCCCATGAACGGCGCGACCAGGATCGTCGAAGTCGTCGCGAAGGCGGGTGCCAGGAAAATTTCCTTGGCCGTCCAGTGAAACTCGGCAGCCAAGGGGGCGATCAGCAAGCCGATCGTCGCCGGGATGAAGATCCCGACCGAACTTGCCGTCCCGAGTCCGGCAACCAGCGCAATCAGCCAGCCATAAAAAATTTTACTGGGGCCGGCTGCATTGCTGCTCATCGGTCGCCTTTGGACTCTTTCGTGAAAATCGATTTTGACCATTGTGCAATGGCCGATGTCACGGCTTGCAGCTGTTCGGGGAACAGCGCATGGCTGGCATTGCGGATCTGCACGACAGTGACCCGTTCACCATATTCGGCTTTGTATTCGCCCAAAGTAGGGGGCGGCTTGAACGGATCGCTCAGTCCCTGGATTTCGAGCACCGGCTTGTTGCCCGCACCCCACCACAGCTCGCGTTCAGCCACGCTTGGCGGGCCGCCACCGGTGCCGAACTTGATCAGCTTGCGCCAGCCGGTCAGCCAGGGCGCGACGTCGTTGCCGGGAGCGAAAAATCCTTGCTTCAGATAGCGGATCCGCTCTTCGTCCGGCAGACCCGGCAGGCCGACTTTTTGCACGACCGCATTCAGTTCGATCGGATAGTTGCGCGCACCGGCTGCAGCCAGCACGACGCCGCTGACCAGGCCCGGATATTCGACGGCGGTCATGCGGGCGACGAAACTACCCGCCGCATGGCCGACCAGGATGGCTGGCCCGCTGTTTTCGCTGCGAATGACCGCAGCGACATCGCTGGCCAGGTCTTGTAGTGAAACGCCGATATGCGGGCCTGTGGTCCTGCCACTGCCACGCGGTTCGGGGCGCAGGACCCGAAAGCCCTGTGCCGCCAGCACAACAGCGGCCGCATCGTAATCATCCGCCCCCCGCGCCGCAGAAGGCAGCATCACCAGCAAGCGGCCGGTCCCTTGAGACCAGACCTCGACTTGATCCTTGCCATTTGCTACCAGCGCCGAAACCGGTTCCAGCCCAGGCAAAGCAAAGCCTGCCTGGCCGAAAAGAATCGTTGCGGCGAGGCAGGCAATTTGCAGCGCCCGCCGCTTCGAGAAGGAAAAGCGGTGAGCGGCTTGCATCAGAACTTCGATTGCAGGCGGATACCCATCGTGCGCGGTGCGCCGAGCGCCGCGTAGATCGAGTTCGTGTTGGCTGGACGGTACAGGATGCCGCGCGAGACCGTTCCCGCCGTGCCGGTGTAGACCACGGCCTCGTTCTCGATATTGTCGATATAGCCGGTGACCTGCCATTTGCCTTGCGGCGCCACATAAGTCAAGTTCACGCTCGACACATGGTAGGCAGGCCGCACAGCGCCTGGCAGGGTCAGGACCTGGCCCACCGTTGCCGTACCCAGTGCCGACAGCGTGGTGCTTGACTCGTAGTGAGTGCGCAGTCCGAGCGTCAGGTCAGCGCCGGCCTGGGTGCTCCAGCTATGCTCAAAGCCGGCTGTGAACGATACCTTGGGCGTGTTCAGCCGTGGCATGTTGGCAGCATAGTTGTTGACGGTCTGCGTCAACACGTTGGTCCCGAGCGGGAAGGCGTCGTAAGTACCCGAGGCGGTGAGCAAGTCGAGCGAGACCTTGTCGTCCGGTGTCACCAGATACTTGACGCCGATTTCAGCACCGCTGATATGGCCGTCACTGTTGAACGGCCTGGCGGTCTGGCCGGCAGGGAAGATGCCGGTGAAGACGCTGATCTGCTGGTCCTTGTACTTCCAGTAGAAGGCCTCGAGGTTCAACTGCAGGCGGTTGTTGAGGAAACGGTTCTTCGAACCGACCGAGTAGGCGGTCATATGCTCTGGCTTGTACGAATTGGGTGCCAGTCCGGCCCAGAAACCACCCGCCTTGAAGCCACTCGATACATCGCCGTAGATCAGCGATTGCGGGCTGACGTCGTACTCAAGTCCGATCTTGTAGTCGGTGCTGTTGAAGGTGGTGTTGCCGCCATTGGGCACCGAGCAGCCGCCAGCTGGCTGCTCGGGATTGGGCGCTACAACCTTGCCACCACCGGCCAATGCAGCAGCATCGCAGGCAAAGCCGTCAAGAATGGTAAAGCCGTCCTGGCTCTTGGTTTCATTGGTGTAGCGCAGGCCGCCAGTGGCGCGCAGCTTGTCGCTGACCGAATAAGTCGCCTGGCCGAACAACGAGCTGCTCTTGTCGTCCAGATGTGGATTGGCGATTTCCTGATAACCCTTGGCTTCGAGGAACTTGCCGCTGCTGTTCTGGCTTTCGCTGAATGCAAACGCACCGATCAGCCATTTCAGCGGTTTATTGCTGTTCGACGCCAGCCTGGCTTCAATTGAATATTGGTCCACATCGTTGAGCACCACTTGCCTGAAACCCTGGCCATAGGCATTGAAATCGATCTTGCTTTTCACCATCGCCGGCAGCACCGTCAGCGTAGCAAAACCGAGATCCTTGGTGACTTCGAGCTTGGTCACGAGCTGCCGGTTGTTCACATAGGCATCGGATCCGACCACTGACTGAGAGGCGACAGTAGGCAACATCTGACCTGTGTTGGTGACTGAGTTACCCACGGTCGGGCAGAGCAAGGCATTGGCGCAGCCCGCAGGTGAATAGGAAAACCAGGGGTTGCCAGCGACCTGCCACTGATTGACGCCATCGGCGTATTGGAAAACGCTGCCCGGGCCCTTGCCGCCCATATGGAAATAGTCCATCGAGAACAGCACCGTCAGATCGCCGCTCGGTTTGGCCAGAACGCTGAAGCGCGCGGCCTGGTTGTCGGCATCGTTCTGGCCATTGCTCAAGTAGCCGTTGTGCTTGTCGGTCTTGAAGGCAAAACGCACTGCCAGGTTGTCGCTCAAGGCAGTGTTGAGCATGCCGGTGGTGTTGAAGGTGTTGTAGCTGCCGATGTCCACGCCCATGCTGGATTCGGACTTGAAGTTCGGCTGGTTCGGGATGACATTCATCGCGCCGACGGTGGCGTTGCGGCCGTACAGAGTGCCCTGCGGGCCCTTCAGCACTTCGACGCGGGCCAGGTCGTACAAGCTCGAAACGGTAGTGAACTGGCGCGCCACGTTGACGCCGCCCAGGTTGAAGGCCACCGTCGGGTCGGCATAGGCATTGCCACCGCCGCTGCCGACGCCGCGCAAGCTCAGGTTCGAATTCGGTGTCGACGAAGTGATCGCGATGCCGGGCACGGCATTGATCAGGTCTTTGGCGCTGGAGATGCCGCGCTCGCCGAGGTCATCGCCGCCGATCACGCTGATGGCAACAGCAGAGTTCTGCAGGCTTTCCTTGCGGAACTGAGCGGTCACCAGGACCGGGGGCAACTGGCCTTTGGCATCGGCCGTGGTGGGCTGAGCCGGTTCAGCCTGCTGAGCCATGGCGGCAGTTGCTGCGCACAGGCCGACAGCGACGGCGATGGATGTCATGCGAAAGTTCATTTCAGTCTCCGATGTTGTGATGATGAGTGATTGCGGCTCCGGCCTGTGCTAACCAAGCAGGCCGATTCCGCAATCCGAACCCGGCATTTGCCGCCCGCGCATTTGGCTGCAAGAAGCTGATTCCGGATCCTCAGCCTCGTGGCATGAGTCGGAGCGTAGTTTTGCCGAGGAAGTGGTTTGGCAGAAGCCCCAAACGGTGCATAGCTGATGTGCTTTTGGTGACACTTCCCTCCGGGAAAATACTTAGAAAGCTCAGTGAAAAAGCATTCCTTGGAACGCGCTCCCTTGCCTGTTGCATAGCTGCTTTGAGGTCTGGCGTCTGGGTTGCGAGCCGGGCAGATCCTAGACTGCCGGTCAAACAGGAAAACATATGTCCGGACCCTTATCGCATATCCGCGTGCTCGACTTGAGCCGAATCCTTGCCGGCCCTTGGGCGGGGCAAATTCTTGCCGATCTTGGCGCCGATGTGATCAAGGTCGAGCGCCCGGGGGCGGGTGACGACACCCGCAGCTGGGGCCCGCCTTACCTGAAAGACAGCGCTGGCCTTGACACCAAGGAGGCAGGCTATTACCTGTCGGTGAACCGCGGCAAACGCTCGGTCACGGTCGGTATCGACAAGCCCGAGGGCCAGGCCATCGTGCGCGAGTTGGTCAAGGATTTCGACATCGTGCTCGAGAACTACAAGGTTGGCACGTTGGCGCGTTATGGCCTGGCTTATGAAGACCTGAAAAAGATCAATCCGAAGCTGATCTTCTGCTCGGTCACCGGCTTCGGTCAGACCGGCCCGCGCGCCGAACAAGCCGCTTACGACTTCATGATCCAGGGCCTCGGCGGTCTGATGAGCATCACCGGCGAGCGTGACGGGCGGCCCGGTGCCGGGCCGCAAAAAGTCGGCGTGCCGATCGTCGATCTGATGACTGGCATGTATGCGGCGATCGCGGTGCTGGCTGCCGTGGCGCGCCGCGATGTCACCGGCGAAGGCGAATGCATTGACATCGGCATGCTCGATGTGCAAGTGGCAACGCTGTCCAACCAGGCGATGAATTTCCTCGTTTCGGGCAAGGAGCCGCAGCGCATGGGCACCTCGCATCCGAACATCCAGCCGCAGGATGTCTATGCCTGCCGCGACGGCGACATGGTGCTGGCAGTCGGCAATGACAGCCAGTTCGTCAAGTTCTGTGCCGCGCTGGGTCTGGACGACCTGGCTCAGGACGAGCGCTTCAGGAAGAACTCGGCCAGGGTGCGCAACCTGGGTCTGCTGCAGCCCTTGATCGCCGAGCGTTTGAAGCAGAACGACCGCCAGCATTGGGTGGCGGCTCTTGACGCTGCCGGTGTGCCGGCCGGCCCGATCAACAAGATCAGCGAAGTCTTCGAGGATCCGCAGGTCAAGCACCGGGGCATGCTGGTGCAGATCGAGCATCCGCTGTCAGGCACTGTGCCATCGGTGGCCAGCCCGATGCGCTTCATGCAAGCGCCGCTCGAGCACAAGATTGCGCCGCCGCTGCTGGGTGAACATTCTGACCAGATCCTGCACGCTATCGGCCTCGATGACGCGAGAATCGCCCAATTGCGCCAAGCCGGCGTGGTCTGAAGTTTCGGCTGTGGCCCGATCTACTGCCTTTGCAACTTGCAGGCAGAGCATTTGAAAGCGATGCAACATGATTGAAAAGAAAAAAAGCCAATGGCTGGTCGGTGGCACCCAGCATCTGCCGCCACATGCGGGTGAACCATCCAGGCCTGAACATGGTCCGTTGATCTGGGACCGCGACCTGATGGCGCCGATGCGCGATGGCGTGCGGCTTTGCGTCGATGTCTACCGCCCACCAACAGTGGGCCGCTTTCCGGCACTGCTGGCAATCGCCGGCCACAACAAGGAATTGCAGAATCCCGAGGTGGCCGAAGCGCTGCCGCCGCAGCCGGCCTGGTCAACGATGTGGCAGGGCGGTGCGGAATGCGGCGACAGTGATTTCTTCACCTCGCGTGGCTATGTCCATGTGATCGGCAACCCACGCGGCTTTGGCAAGTCAGAAGATGGCGGCTCGCCGCAATGGGACCTCTACGACCTGATCGAATGGGTTGCCGCCCAACCCTGGTGCGACGGCAATGTCGGCATGGTCGGCTTATCGGCCTACGCCTTGTCGCAATGGCATGCCGCGATGCAGGCGCCGCCGGCCTTGAAAGCGATTTTCCCGTTTGACGCGATGCCGGCCTATGGCGCCTTCCATGATCGCTGCCCCGGCGGTGTCATGCATGTGATGCTGTATCTGCTCGACGGGCAATCGGTTCACCATGGCGGCCATGGCCGGCCCGGGCCTTTGTCGGAGCGCGAGGAAGCGCTGTGGCAGGTGGCGATGAAGAACCCGGACTATCGGATGTACAGCTGGGTCTACAACCTGCTGTCGCAAAAAGGTCAGATCCACAGCCGCTTGTTCAACCAGCTGATCGACTTCTTCGAAAAAGAAGGCGCTTACGAGGAGAGCGAAGCAGGCTTTGCCAAGATCAAGATCCCGGCCTATACCGGCGCGGGTTGGCATGCCTACACCTACAAGATGCATCTGCAGGGCGCGCAGAACTGGTATGCCGGGGTCGATGTGCCGAAGAAGCTTTTGTTCACCGGCATCACCCATATGGAGCGGCCCTTCCATTCGATGCATGAGGAAATCGTGCGCTGGTACGACCATTGGCTCAAGGGCAAGGACAACGGCATCATGGACGAGCCGCCGGTCAAGCTCTGGGTGCAGGGCGCGAACCGCTGGCGCACCGGCGCCGCCTGGCCCTTGCCCGAAACACAGTGGACCAAGCTCTATCTGCATAGCTGGGAGCGCTTGCGCGCCGAGCCCTTTGTCGAAGGCGGGCGCGATGGTTACAAGGCGCCCGATACCTTTGTGCAGATGCCGCCAACGCAGACGCGCAAGATCGAGAAGCTGCGCTTCATGACCGAGCCGCTGGCAGAAGAAACGCTGGTGATCGGGCCGATTTCGCTGACCTTCTTCGCTGAACTCGATCAGGATGACACCAACTGGATCATCGTCCTCAAGGATGTCGGGCCCGATGTCTCGGTGCGCACCGGCCGCCAGGGCGAATTCGAGGTGCCTGCCGACCTGCCCGAACGCGAACTGACCCGCGGCTGGCTGAAAGCTTCGCAGCGCGCCCTCGACGAAAAGCGCAGCAAGCCCTGGAAGCCCTGGCACAAGCTGACCCGTGAAGCCCATCAGCCGGTGGTGCCGGGCGAGATCAACGAGTATCAGGTCGAGGTTCTGGCCACGGCCAATTTGTTCGCCAAAGGCCACAGGATCTGTCTCGAAATCACCGCGATGGATCTGCCCAGCGGCACCGGCTTCGGCAACAACACCGAATATGTGCCCTACCATCTGTGCAGCAGCAAGACCGTCGTGCACAAGATCCACCACAACGAAACCTATCCCTCGCATTTGTTGCTGCCCATCATCCCGCGCGACCCCACGGGCGAATGACCATGCTCGGCAAAGTCCTCATCACCGCCAAGTCGGTCAGCGCATCGCCAGCCAGCTTGCAGTTCCTGCGCGATGCAGGCTGTGTTGTTGAAGTCAAGAACACGCCCTTGCCGCTCGACGAGGCCTGGCTGATCGAACAGGCCCGGGATGTCGATGCGCTGTCTTTTGCCATGGAACCGGTCAGCAGCTGTTTGATCGACGCTGCCAGCCGTTTGAAGGTGATCGCCAGACCCGGCGTTGGCTATGACACCGTCGACCTTGCGGCCTGCACCAGGCGCGGCATCGCCGTCACCATTTCCCCGGTCAACGACCAGAGCGTGTCGGATTTCGCGATGGGGCTGCTGCTGGCGGCGGCGCGCAATATCGTGCCGGCGGTGCATGGCGTTCAACAGCATGGCTGGGAGCGTTTTTCGGGCACCGAGGTCTGGAACAAGACCCTGACCATCATCGGCCTCGGCCGCATCGGACGAGGACTTGCAAAGCGCGCGCGCGGCTTCGACATGCGCGTGCTGGCGGTCAGCAACAGCCGCGACGAAGCCTTCGCAGCCGCTCATGGCATCGAGTATGTTGACCTCGAGACAGGGCTGCGTGAAGGCGACTTCGTTTCTTTGAGCGCACCATTGACAGCGGCAACGCAGAACCTGATCAACGCCGACCGGCTGGCGATGATGAAAAAGGGCGCTTTCCTGATCAATACGGCGCGTGGCGGCTTGATCGACGAGGCGGCCCTGGCGCAGGCCGTCATCAGCAAGCATCTGGCTGGCGCTGCGGTTGATGTGTTGTGCCAACAGGGTGCGAACAGCCCCAGCCCGCTGATCGCCGTACCCGGCATCCTGGTCACGCCGCATATGGCGACCTTCTCGCATGAGGCGGTCGAACGGGTGGCGATGGCCACGGTCCGGGCCATCGTGGCGGCTTTGCGAGGCGAGCGTCCGCAGTTTGTCGTCAACCCCGAAATTTATGCGGGCAAGGGCTGAGCATGGCGATTTCCTATGAGTTGGTGAAATCAGTGACCAAGAGGCTTTACGAGTCGTCGCTGAAAAAAATCCCCGAAGACACCAAATTGGCCTTGGCGGATGCCGAGGCCAGAGACAGCAACGACACCGCACGCAAGACCCTGCGCGTGATGATGAAAAGCGCCGAGGCCGCCGAGCGGCAGAACTTCTTCGTCTGCTCCGACGCCGGCATTCCGGTCTACAGCGTCAAGGTCGGCACGCAGGCGCGCTTCGAAGGCGATTTCAAGCGTGCGGTCACCGACGGCTTTGCCGAACTGGTGCATGAAATTTCGCCGCCGCTGCTCACCCATGTGACGAACCCGCTGACGCTGGAGCGCGGACACAAGGGCAAGGACATGCCGATCACGACCTTCGATCTGATCGACGGCGCCGACTATGTCGAGATCACCTGCTCGCCCAAGGCGCTGGGTTCGGGGCGCTGGTCGGCGCTGGAAATTTTCAGCTTCCCCAGCCTTGAGGTGATCGAGCAGTTCATCATGAGCGTGGTGCTGAAGGCGGGCTCCCAACATTGCCCGCCGGTGGTGATCGGCGTCGGCATCGGCGGCACTTTTGACTATTGCGCCAAGCTGGCCAAGGACGCAGTGCTGCGGTCATTCGGCCAGCCCAACCCCGAGCCGATGGTGGCGGCGATGGAAGCGAGGCTGTTGAAGGCGGTCAATGCGACCGGTTTCGGTCCGATGGGCACCGGCGGCGACAGCACGGCCATGGCCGTGCACGTCAACTATGCCTCGGGCCATGGCTTCACACCGGTGGCGGTCGAGTTCAATTGCTGGATCAACCGCCGGGCGCGGGCGCGCATCTACAACTCGGGTGAAGTCGTCTTCTCGGAGTGAATCGATGAGCGAGATCCGTACTTTGCATTTGCCGGTCGACGAAGCGACGGTGCGCTCGCTGAAGGTGGGCGAGATGGTCGAGCTCAGCGGCGATCTGGTGCTGATCGGCGGTATGCCGACGCATGAGCGTTTGCTGGAATTCCTGGCCAGCGGCGAGGTTCTGCCGATCGAGATGCGCAACGCCGCAGTGCTGCATTTTGGCGGCTACAACATCGAAGAAGATGGCCAGGTCAAGCTGCTCTATCTGAACCCGACCACCAGCAGCCGCTTCAACCCCTATATGCCGACGCTCATCCGCGGCTTTGGGCTGCGCATCGTCGGCGGCAAAGGCGGGCTCGATGCGGCCTCGGCCGCAGCGATGCAGGAAACCGGTTGCGTTTACCTGTCTTTCCCGGGCGGCGGCTGCACGCTGTTCACCAACGCGATCCGCGAAGTCGTTTCGGTGGCCTGGAAGGACTTGATCGTTCATTACCGCCTGGTCAAGCTGCGGGTCGAAGGCCTCGGCCCCGGCACGGTGGCGATTGACGCCCATGGCCACAGCCTCTACGACGGTCTGCAGACCGCAGCGGAGGACCGCCTGCCCGAAATCATGCGTGGCTTGAATGCTGCGCGGGCCGCAACGCCGCAATGAATTGGCTGATGTTTTTTCCGGCGACTCGGCAGTGACTGGCGCATAACTGGATTCCACCCAGGGCGGCGGGCAGCAGCGAGGTCTGAAGTTATGCTTTTGGAAAGGCCCGCCCGCTGCTCAGCGGCCCGGTTTCATCGACATCCAGCGTTGATTCATGCGCTGAGGGAAATCAGCCATGGAATTCAAGCACAAGATCGCCGTCGTCACCGGCGCAGCGCGCGGTATCGGACTGGCCGTCTGCCAGGCCTTGGTGGCTGAAGGCTGCAAGGTCGTGATCGTTGACATCAATGCCGAAGCTGCCGAACAGGCGGCTGAGGCGATCCGGCAGTCCGGTGGTGAGGCGCTGGCGCTGGCCTGTGATGTCTCCAGCGACAGCCAGGTCGCAGCGGTCGGGCTGGCGGTGCAGCAGGCCTTTGGTGACGCCGACATCCTGATCAACAACGCGGTGGCCCATCCGCTGGCGCCAGGCAATGTCGAGGACATCGACCTTGATCGCTGGAGCCGCGCGCTGGACATCAATGTGCTGGGTTATGTGCGCATGCTGAAGGCATTTCTGCCGGCGATGCTGGCGCGTGGCAGCGGCTATGTGGTGACGACTTCATCGTCACTGGCGATCCTGCCCAATGCAGCGACGCGCCATATGCTGCCCTATATCACCAGCAAGGGCGCTGCCCTCGGGCTGTCTTACGGACTGAGCCATGCCCTGCGTACGCGCGGCATCGTCTCGTCGGTGTTCTGCCCGGGCCTGACCGATACCAGCGGCACTGGCGTCACCAAGGTCAAGGCGCTGGGTTTCATGGAAGGTTTGAGCGCCAAGCTGGTCGAACCTGCAACATCGGCTTCGGCCGCCAGCATATTGCTCGACGGCATGCGGCGCGAGGACGCGCTGATCTGCTCGCATGAGGACTGGGAAGCCTCGCTGGAGCTGTTTGCGCAGAACCGGCTTGATCCGCTCTCGGCCTTCCAATAAGCGCGAAAAAATCCGGAAAATCACAAGGGGAATAAATTGAGCAAGCAATACGACATCGTGGTGATGGGCGCCGGCCACAACGGCCTGGTCGCAGCCTGTTACCTGGCCAAGGCCGGCAAGAAAGTACTGGTCGTCGAGCGCAATAAATGGGCTGGCGGCGGTGTCGTGACGCAGGAGCTGACGGTGCCGGGTTTCCGCCATGACCAGCATTCGATTTCGCATGTCTGTCTGGCAGCGAACCCGATGATGACCGACGACGAACTGGGCTTGCTCGGCAAGTTCGACCTGAATTACAACTTCCTCGACATCCCGTCGATCACGCTGTTCCCGGATGGCACGCATCTTTGTCTTTACAAGGATGTCGACAAGACCTGCGAATCGATCGCGCAGTTCTCGCAGCGCGACGCCGAAGCCTACCGCAAGCATGCGACCTTCGGCAAGAAGGTGGTGCCGATGTTTCTGCAGGGCATGTATTCGCCACCGGCACCGATGGGGGCTTTTCTGTCGATGCTCGACCAGTCGCAGGAAGGCCGCGACCTGTTCCAGATAATGACGCGCAGCCCGCTCGACATCCTCAACTACATGTACGAGAGCGACAAGGTCAAGATCCATTTCATGAAGCCGGTGGCCCAATTGCTGCAGATGCCTGACGACATGGGCACCGGGCTGTGCATGCTGATGATTCCGGGCTTGATGCATACCTATGGCATCCCCAAGCCGGTGGGTGGCAGCGGTCGCCTGACCGATGCGCTGATCCGCTGCTTCGAGCATTACGGCGGCGAAGTGGTGATGGAAAGCCAGGTCGACAAGGTCGTCACCAAGCATGGCCGGGCGGTCGGCCTGCAGACCCAGGATGGGCAGCTGCATACCGCCAAGGACGCGGTGCTGGCGGCGATCCATCCGAAGCGGCTCGACCGCTTCATCGACGGCCTCGACGAGGACCTGCTGCGGCGCGCGAACCGCGTCAAATCGTCGCCGTTCAACATCCTCACCGCGCATTACGCGATCAACGAAAAGGCCAAATTTTTCGCCGGTGATGTGGTTACCAAGGCCTCGGCGACCGAATACGCCACGACGATGAATTTCAAGGAATTCGTCGACCAGTTCGAGCCGCTGCGCCGCGGCGAAGTGATCCGCGAAAAATTGATGTTCTCGGGTGCCGATCAATCACACCATGACCCGTCGCGCGCACCTCCGGGCAAGGGTGTGATGCTGACCCAGGCCTTCGTGCCCTATTTCCTCAAGGATGGCGGGCCGCAGCGCTGGGACGACTATAAGGAAGAAGTCGCCGACATGATCCTCGACGGCATGCGGCCTTTCATCAGCAATTTCACCGCCGAGAACATCATTGCCCGCACGGTCGACAGCCCGCTTGACCATGAGCGCCATTCACCGAACAGCTTTGTCGATGGCGACGAGCATGGCCTGGGAACCTATTTCTTCCAGGGTGGCAGCAACCGGCCGATTCCCGAACTGTCGAACTACACGGTGCCTGGAGTTTCCGGCCTGTATCTATGCGGCCCTTTCATGCATCCGTCGGGCGGGGTTTTCGGCGGCGGCCGCGCCACTGCGATCAAGATGTTCCAGGACCTGGGCCTGGACTTCCAGAAGGTGGTCGACCAGGACCGGGTCAAGCTGACCCGCACCACCGGCTTTGAAAAGAAGGCGCCGCCGGTCGAAGCTGCTCCGCCTGAAGTGAGCGCAGCGCCAGTCGCCGCAGCCGCCGTCCAGACGGCGCAGGCTTCGGCGGCCGAGCATGATGTGGTGCTCTATGGTGGCGACGGCGAGCCGATGATTTCGATCAGCTCGCTGGAAGCTGGCGAAGCCGGTCTGCTGATCAACGGCCGCATCTACGGCACCGTGCCTTTGCGGGCGACCTTGAAGCCGGCCGATCTGCGGCGCAGCCTCGGGCTGCTCAGCTGGGGCCTGATCCCGTTCCTGATCAAGTTGCTGTTCAAGCGCTGAGAACCGCCGGGCGGCCATGTCGTCCCGGCATAACTGATCTGCGCTGACAGCGACTGGCGGCGCGCCTTCGCCGGGCCTAGACTCCAGCTTCACAGATTGGACCTTGCATGCATGACCTGACCCAGCTCCGCGTTGAAATCGACGGCCATGTGGCCACGCTGACGATGGACAGCCCACCGGTGAACGCGCTGACGCGAACACTCAACGACGAGTTGACACTGGCGCTGGACCGTATTTCGGAACTGGACGAAATCCGTGCAGTGATCCTCACCGGGGCAGGCAAGGTGTTCTGCGCCGGTGCCGACCTGAAGGGCCGTGCCGAGAACATCAAGGGGCCCGGCGACCTGCCGGCCCATGCACGCCGCACCCGTGAATGCTTCCACGCCATCCGCGAATGCGCCAAGCCGGTGATCGTGGCCATCAATGGCGCAGCGCTCGGCTCGGGCCTGGCGATGGTGGCTTCGGCAGACATCCTGATTGCCTCGGAGAAAGCCTCGCTCGGCCTGCCCGAGGTCGATGTCGGCTTGCTCGGCGGTTGCCGCCATGCGATGCGGCTGTTCGGTCATTCAAGGCTGCGGCGCATGGCCTTGACCGGCTACCGCGTTGGCGCTGCGGAGCTCTATCGCCTGGGCATCATCGAGGCCTGCACCAGTCCGGCGGAGTTGATGCCGATGGCGCGCGAGATGGCCGCGACCATCGCTGCCAAGAGCCCGGTGTCGACCCGCATGGGCAAGCACACATTGAACTTGATCGAAGACATGAGCTTGCGCGATGGTTATCGCTACGAGCAGGACATGACCGCAATCATCGGCAAGACCGAAGATGCCAAGGAAGCACAGTTGGCTTTCAAGGAAAAGCGCCCGGCTGTGTTCAAGGGCCGCTGAGCATGAATCAAACCGCTGCTGCGACGCCAGCCTTGATGAAACTGCATTGGTCGCCGAAGTCGCCTTATGTGCGCAAGGTGATGATCTGCGCTCATGAGTTGCAATTGCTTGACCGGCTCGAGCTGGTGCGCACGGTGGCGGCGATGCTCCAGCCCAATGATGTGCTGATGCAGGACAACCCGCTGTCCAAGATCCCGACGCTGGTGCTGGCCGATGGCACCGTGCTGTTTGATTCGATCGTCATCTGCGAGTACCTGAATGAGCTGGCGGGCGGGCCGCTTTTCCCTTCACAAGGTCTGGCCAAATGGCGCGCCTTGCGCTGGCATGCGCTCGGCGACGGTGCGCTCGACGCCTTGATCCTTTGGCGCAACGAACGCGAGCGCGAGCAGCCGCTGCCGGCGCTGCTGAAGGCCTTCGAAAAGAAGACTCGCGCCAGTCTGGACTTGCTTGACGCCGAAGCCCAGGCCTTGGGTGAGGCAGAGTTTTCGATCGGTCATCTGACCATTGCTTGCACCCTGGGCTACCTCGATTACCGATTCGACGCGTTCGGTTGGCGCTTGCTGGCGCCGCGACTGGCGACCTGGTTCGAAACCTTGAGCCAGCGACCATCATTTGCCGCGACCGCGCCGGTCGACGGTTGAAGGAGGCCACCATGAATTCAACATCGCCATGGCGCAAGGGCCGGGCCAGCGAGCCACCCGCCGACTATTGCCCGCCGCCCAGCCACAGCGGCAGCATCGTGATGCGCGATGTGATGGTGCCGATGCGCGACGGGGTGCGGCTTTGCGTTGATATATTTCGCCCCCAGACCGATGACAGATTGCCGGCGCTGCTGGCGATTGCGCCTTACAACAAGGAGTTGCTCGGCCCCGAATACGCCGCCGCGGTGCCGCCGCAGCCGGCCTGGTCGACGCTCTGGGCCGGTGCGATCGAGGCGGGCGACACCGATTTCCTCAATGCGCGCGGCTATGTCCATGTCATCGGTACGACCCGAGCCTCGGGCAAGTCCGAAGGTGGCGGCGCGCCGACCTGGGACTATTACGACCTGATCGAATGGATCGCCGAGCAGCCCTGGTGCAATGGCAAGGTCGGGATGATCGGCATCTCGGCTTATGGCGCGGCCCAGTTGCAGGCCGCAGCCCAGCAGCCGCCGCATCTGCTGGCGATTTTTCCCTATGACCCGGGCCCGGCTTACCGGGAATTCCGCGACCGCAATCCGGGCGGCATGCTGCATTCATTTCCGCTGACGATTGATTCCGGGTCGGTGTCGCACGGCACCCAGACGCAGCCGCCGACCTTGTCCCCAGCGCAGCAGAAGTTGTGGGAAGAGGCGATGTCCAACCCCGACATCGTGCAGTACCACCAGCTCTACAACATCCTGTCGATGAAGGGCCAGAAGGCCAATATTTTCTACAACACGCTGCTCAATCCCTATGACAGCGCCGAGGCGGTGCGCAAGGCCGAAGAGATGTTCGGCCGCATCAAGATTCCGGCCTATCTGGGCACAGGCTGGTATGCGCAGACCTACAAATCGCATTTCCAGGGCGCGCAGAACTGGTATGCCGGTCTGCAGTCACCGAAAAAATTGATGTTCACCGGCATGGCGCATCTGGACCGGCCTTTCCGGGCCTTCCACCAGGAAATCCTGCGCTGGTACGACCATTGGCTGAAGGGCGTGGACAGCGGCTTTCTGAACGAACCCCCGGTGAAGATTTTCGTGATGGGCGCGAACCGCTGGCGCTATGCCAATGACTGGCCGCTGCCCGAGACGCAATGGACCAAGCTCTACCTTGACAGTTGGGAGCGCCTGCGCAGCGAGCCGTTCACGCCGCAAAGCCGCGATGGCTCGGTGACGCCCGACGCCTTTGTGCAGATGCCACCGACGCTAACCCGGACGATCCAGAAGCTGCGCTATATGACCGAGCCGCTGGCAGAAGACCTGCTGGTGATCGGGCCGATTGCATTGACGCTGTACGCTGAAATCGACCAGCCCGATGGCAACTGGATCGCGATCCTCAAAGACCTCGGACCTGACCCGTCGATGCAAAGCGCCAGGCCGGGCGAAATGGCGGTGCCGGCCGATCTTCCCGAGCGCGAAGTCAGCCGCGGCTGGTTGAAAGCTTCGCATCTGGCGCTCGATGCCGAGCGCTCCAGACCCTGGAAGCCCTGGCATCCGATGACGCGCGAAGCCAGGCAAGAGATCAAGCCGGGCGAGGTCAACGAATATCAGATCGAGATGATGGCGACGGCCAACTTATTCCGGCAAGGGCATCGAGTCTGCCTTGAAATCGCCAGCATGGACTTCCCGACCGGGGTTGGCGGCAATACCAATGTCGAGTACATCCCCTTCCATGTCTGCAGCAACAAGACGACGTTGCACAAGATCCACCGCTGTGCCGAGCATCCCTCGCATCTGCTGCTGCCTGTCGTTCCGATGAACCGGATGGATCACGATGCGCTGGATTGAAGCCAATTCGAAAGTCTTTCGCTACCAGTTGAGCGGTAGTGGTGCCAGGGTGATCGTGCTGATCCACGAGGCCGGCGGTTCGCTCCAGAGCTGGGACGAATTGATGCCGCTATTGCCGGCTGCTTGCCGCATCCTGCGCTATGACCAGCTCGGTTTTGGCATGTCCGAGCGCAGCAAGACGATCTCGATTGCCAGCATGGCGCAGGATCTGCTCGATCTGCTCGATGCGCTGGGCCTGGTCGCTCCCTGCCATCTGGTCGGCACGGCGATCGGTGCGACGCTGGCGCTGAGTCTGGCCGCATCTGATCCCGGCCGGGTCGCCTCGGTGCTGGCAACCAGCCCGGTCACCGGTGGCATTCCCGAGGCGGCCAAGGGCCTGCTCGAGCAGCGCGCCTTGCTGCTCGAAGAGAAGGGCATGCGCGCAGTCGCCGACAGCAGCCTGCTGCGCTCCTACCCGCCAGCCTTGCGTCAGGACGCCGACCGCTTCGACCAATATCGGGCGCGCTTTATTGCCAACGACCCGCTGGCCTTCGCTGCGCTGACAAGGGTCTTCACGACGCTGGACCTGGGCGGATGCTACGAAAAGATTGTCTGCCCGGTGCTGATCGTTGGCTGCAGCGCGGACCAGATAAAACCGCCGCATGAATGCGCGGCGGCAGCTGACTTGATCGCCGACGGCCGTTACGCCCTGGCTGAGTCGGGTCATTTCATCAGCCTGCAGGCGCCGCAACTGCTGGCCAATTTGCTCGATTCATTTCTGGAGACCCTTGATGGCCGACCTTGATACAGAACCGGTGACCGAGCGTCACTTCACCGCGCCGACCCGGCCCTTGCCCGCCGGCGCCTGGGACAGCCATGCCCATGTGTTTGGTCCTTTCGACCAATTTCCGCTGGCTGTTGACTGCCGCTACCAACCGCCGCTGGCACCCTGGCAGGACCATCGCGCGATGCTCGATGCGGCCGGGTTTTCGAGGGCGGTGCTGGTCCATGCCTCGGCCAATGGCTTTGACAACAGCACGACGCTCGCTGCGGTGCAGCACCATGCCGGCAAGGTGCTGGCGGTTGCGGTGGTGCCTGAAGATGTCAGCGATGCCGAATTGCAACGCCTGCATGCGGCCGGTGTGCGCGGTCTGCGCTTTACCGAAAACGGCGAGCAACTCGGTGCGCCGAAGTCGTCCGGCATGCTCGGGCTGGATGCCTTGCAACGCTTCGCACCGCGCTTGCGCGAGCTGGGCTGGCATGCACAGATCTGGGCCAAATGCCGGTATCTGGCCGAATCAAGGCCCTGGTTGGAGCAATGCGGCGTGCCCTTGGTGATCGACCATATGGGCGCTTTCGACGTAACGCAAGGGGTCGAAGATCCGAGCTTCCAGTCCTTGCTGGGACTGCTTGAAAGCGGTTCAACCTGGGTCAAGCTGGTGCCGATCCGGGTCACGCAGAGGCGCTGGCTTGACGCCGGTGATGTTCGAAGTTTTCATGACGCCTTGCTCGAAAAAGCCCCAGACCGGATGCTCTGGGGCAGTGACTGGCCCTATATCGCCATGGGCAAGGATCTGCCCGATGTCGGCCGTCAGATCGACTTGTTCGATCGCTGGACCGCCGATGCGGCCTTGCGACAAAAAGTCTTCGTCACCAACCCGCAGCAGCTCTATGGCGATGCGGCGTAGCGACTGGATCGAAGTCGGCGGCGCCAGCCTGCACTGGGCAGTCAGCGGCACAGGGCCTGCAACGCTGGTGCTGGTGCATGAAATGGGCGGCAGCATCGAGAGCTGGGACGAGGTGGTTGAGGCGCTCGGCGAAGGCTTCCAGGTCTTGCGTTATGACCAGCGCGGCTTCGGCCGATCTGAAAAATCGACCCAGCTGTCGATGGAACAGATGGTCGATGACCTCGCCGCACTGCTCGAAGCCTTGCAAATCAAAACGCCGGTTTTCCTGGCCGGGGCAGCGCTGGGTGCGGCACTTTGCATGGCATTTGCCTTGCGGCATCCGGATCTTGTCAAGGCGCTGGTCTTGTCCAGTCCCGCCACCGGCGGCATGCCGGCCGCTGCCATGCAGGCGACGCAAGCGCGGATGGAGTTGGTGCGGCAGGGTGGTCTGCGCGCCGTTACCGACATCATGCTGGCGGTGACTTATCCAGCGGCCTTGCGCCTGGACCAGCAGCGCTTTGAACGCTACCGCCAGCAATGGCTGGTCAATGATCCAGAGTCCTTCATCGCCTTCAATTTTCTGCCGGGCAGTTTCGATCTGCTGCCCCGTTTGCCTGAACTTGCCTGCCCTTGCCTGGTCATCGGCTGCAGTCTCGATGCGGTCCGGCCCGCAGCGCGAAGCGCAGAACTGGCGGCGCTGATTCCAGGTGCTGTGTATGAACAAGCCGACTCGGGACATTACATGCCGGTGCAGACGCCGGCCTTGTTTGCCGAGCATTTGCGGGCCTTCCTGGGCGGCGCAGCGTTCAAACAATGATGGAGTTGTTTTTTTGCTGAACTGTCTGCGCTTCCTGCTGGTCTCCATGCTGCTATTGGCCCTGCCAGCCAGTGCCCAAGCGGTCTGGCCAGCCAAGCCGATCCATTGGGTTGTGCCCTTCGCTGCTGGCGGCCCGGCTGACAGTCTGGCACGCATGCTCGGCGCGAAGATGGCGCAAGACCTTGGCCAGCAGATCATCATCGACAACCGCGCGGGTGCCGGCGGCACGCTCGGTGCTGCCGAGGTGGCGCGCGCCAAGCCTGATGGCTACACCTGGCTTTTTTCTTCGACCGGAGCGCTGGTGATTTTTCCGGCCATCAGCAGCAATCTGCCCTATGACCCGGAACGCGACCTGATCGCGGTGGGCCAGGCGGTGGTGACGCCAATGGTCATCGTCACTGCGGCCCAGAGTCGCTTCAACTCGCTCGATGACTTGATCCGCGAAGCCAGGGCGCGGCCCGGGCAGCTGAACTTCGCCTCGGCAGGCAGTGGCACGACGACCCAACTCGGAATCGAAATGCTCAAGCGCGATGCCGGCATTGCGATGACGCATATTCCCTATCGCGGCGCAGCGCCGGCGATCACCGACTTGATCGCCGGCTCGCCGGAACTGATGCTCGCCGATCTGCCGGCCGTGATGTCCTTCATCAAGGCGGGCCGCTTGAAGCCGCTCGCCATCACCTGGCCCAAGCGCTCGCCGATTCTGCCGAACTTGCCGACGACCGCTGAATATGGGCTCAAGGAAGTCGTCTCGAGCACCTGGTACGGGCTGCTGGCGCCGGCCAAGACGCCGCCTGACCTGCTCATGCGGCTCAATGCAGCAATGAACAAGGCTTTGCAGCATGCCGAGATCCAGGCCTATCTGCAGGCGCAGGGGGTCGAAGCAGTGGGCGGCAGCGCCGCAGAATTCGCCAGCTTCATCCGCCTCGAAGCAATCAGGCTGGGCGGTATTGCCAAGGCAGTCGGCGCATCGGTCGACTGAAGGGCGTCGCGCCAATCAGCTTCAGCGCATCGTTGCCTGGGGCAAGGCAAAAGCCGGCTGGACACCTTCGGCCAGCGGGATTTCATGCGCATTGAGCGTCATCGCGACCATCGTGTAATAGCCGATCAAGGCGGTCAGCTCGACCAGGACGAGCGCTCCGAACGCTGCCAATGCTTTGGCGTAGGTGGCGTCCGAGACCGAGCGCTGCTGGTTCAATTCGATCGCGAATTGATAGATCAACTGGTCGTCGGGCGACAGGCCGGTCGGCCTGGTTTCGGCCAGGATGGCCTCGATGATTGCCACTTCGATGCCCGCCTTGTCGGCTTCGAGGCGGTGGGCATGCCATTCGAAGGGCGAGCGGCAGGACCGGCCGGTGACGAGGATGGCCAGCTCTGATTGGCGCGGCGTCAGCGAGGTGCTGTAACGCAGCAACTCGCCCAGAGCCTGCCAGCGGTCCGCCAGTTCGGCGTTGTACAGCGCAGCGCGCAAAGGCCCCTGGATCCGGCCGCGCCGGCCCGAGATGATCTTGTCGTGAACGCGGAGTTGATCGGCGTTCATCTGTTCCGGAGTCAGCAGTGGAATTCTGGGCATGGTGAGCGGCCTGAAGCTATGTTTCCTGATCTTATCGACTGCCAGGGCTGGATCGATGTCAGGCATGGCAAGGCTGTTATTCCCCGGCGGTCTGATTGATCCAAATGCTAAAGTTCGGATTTTTCAGGGCACAGCATGGATCTCGACCGGTTGAAAATCTTCGTTCAGGTGGCCGAACTCGGCAGTCTGAGCAAAGCCGCCAGCGTCACCGGCGTGCCTCAATCTGCCATCAGCCGCAAGATCACTGCCCTGGAACAGGACTGCAGCGGCAGGCTGTTTCATCGCACCGGGCGCGGCGTGACCCTGACCGAATTCGGCCAGCGCGTGCTGCCGCGCATCAAGGCCTTGATCGACGACGCGCAGCAGTTGTCGGACGATCTGAAATCGAGCGCTGGTGTTCCAGCGGGTACGGTCAGGATCGGCTTCTTGCCCTCGCTGACGCACCCCGCCCTGGGAACCCTGCTCCGCAATGTGCGGTCCAGGCTGCCCGGCGTGCATCTGCAGATCGTCGAGGGTTCCAGTGGTCAGCTCGACGAATGGCTGAGTTCCGGCCGGGTTGATTTCGGTGTGCTGTTTCGCTACGGCAACTCTGCGTCGCCCGGCGAAGAGGTGCTGGCGGTGGTTGACACCTATCTGGTCGGCATGCCCGGCAATTTGCTGACGCGCTTGCCCGAGGTCGAGTTTTCCAAGCTGGACCGGGTGCCGCTGATCCTGCCCAACATCCCGAACGGCCTGCGCGTGGCGATCGCCCGCATCGCACAGCAAAAGCATGTCACGCTGTCGGTAATCATGGAAGCCGATTCATTGCCGATCCAGAAGAATATCGCGGCCTCGGGCGAGGCCTACGCCATTTTGGCGCGCCATGCGGTGCGGTCTGAAATCCAGGCTGGCATTCTGCAGGCCAGTCGCATCGTCAAGCCGCGTATCAATCGCACGATTGTGCTGAGTACGACTTCGGCCCATCCATCGACATTGGCCTGCCGCGAGGTGACGGCCCTGATGCGGCGCATCTACGAAGACCTGGTGGCCGAAGGTGCCTTGGACCTGGCCGAAATCGGGTCGACCGACGAGCATGCGGCGGGCTGATCCTTGCTGACCGTATAACGGCGCAGCAGATCGCAGAGAAATTCGGACGCTGGCGTCAGCGGCAGGTCGGGCCGGCGGATGCAGGCAATGCTTGGCGCCGGTAGCTGTTCCCGGATGTTGAAGACCGTCAAGGCGCCGCGCAGCATCGGGAAATCGTTCCATTGCACCGGCAGCAAGGCCAGCAGGTCACTGCTTGCCAGCGCAACGATGACCGAGAGTGCCGAACTCGCTTGCAGCCTCAGCTTGGGCGACCCCATCTTGTATTGGGCGAATAGCGATTCCAGATCCGTGCTGGCGTTGTAGTCGATCGAGGTGGTGGCCCATTCGGCGGCGCCGAGTTCCTTGATCGAAGTCGCCGCTGCCAGGGGGTGGCCATTGCGGCCGACCACGGTGCGGGTGTTCTCGAACAGTTGCTCGGCGACCAGCCCCTGAGCCAAGGTTTCATGGGTCGGCATGGCGCCGAGGTAGAAATCGATGCTGCCGTCGCGCAAGCCGCCTTCGATCGCGGGGTAAAGGCCCTCGATGATCCGCAGCTGCACATCGGGGTAGCGGCGCCGGAACTGCGGCAGCGCCTGAGGCAGCATGCCGACATGGGGCATGATCGACAGTCCCACGACGACCTGGCCGCCGGTCTGCCCCAGACTTTGTTGAACTTCTTCCTTGGCGCGCCGCAGGTCGTTGACCGCTGCACTGGCGCGCAGGTGGAAGATCTTGCCGGCCTCGGTCAACACCATGCCCTGCACATCGCGAACGAACAGCGGGGCTTCAAGTTCGCGCTCGAGGCTGCGCACGCCTCGCGTCAAAGCTGACTGGGCCATGCCTAGCTCTCTGGCCGCCGCGCGCAGGCTGCCATGTTCGACGATGGCGACCATGAATTCGAGTTGGTTGAGCTTCATTGGACAGGGGCAACAAAAACGCATCAAGCTGATGCAGTTGCCATCTTATTTGACTCAGGCTTCCTGCTTACATTAATGTCCGCAGAGAGCAAAAATGCCGCTGCAATTCAACCGGAGACAAGCGATGAAACAGGCTTCCTCGAGACTTGCAAGTCCCAGCGCCTTGGCAGGCTGGCGCCGTTTGCTCTTGGCTGTTTGCACTGTAGCCGCAGCGCTCGCCGGCCCCTGCGTGCAGGCGCAGCAAGCCGCCTGGCCAAGCAAACCGGTGCGGCTGGTCGTGCCGTTTCCGGCCGGTGCGGCGCCCGATGTGATCGCCCGCCTGCTGGCCGAGCGCTTGACCGCGCAATGGTCGCAGACGGTGATCGTCGACAACAAACCCGGCGCGGGCGGCATTACCGGCATGTCGGCGCTGGTCCAGTCGAGCGCTGACGGTTACACGCTGGGCTTTGTGCCGGCTGCGGTGGCGACCTTGACACCGCATCTGTTCAAGAACCCGCAGTTCAATCTGGACCTGCAGCTGTCACCGGTCGGAGCGGTCGGCACCAGCCCGATGATGATCGTCGTGCCGCAGGCCTCGGGCATCACCAACCTTGCCGAGCTGATCAGCGCAGCCAGAAGCCGGCCTGGTCAGCTCAACTTTGCCGCGCCGCAGACGAATTCGCTGCCGCATCTGACTGGCGAAATGCTGGCCCGCGCAACCGGAACGACGTTCTATTCGGTGCCCTATAGCGGCTCGGCACAGTCGACGACCGCCTTGCTGGCAGGCGAATCGGCGCTGACCATCGACGGTCTGCCAGCGCTGACCCAATATGTGAAAGCCGGCAAATTGCGCGCTCTGGCCGTGACCTCGCGCGAGCGGCTGCCGGGCTTCGAATCGGTGCCGACGGCGGCCGAGACGATCGCCGGTTTCGAATCGATCGGCTGGTTCGGCATCTTCGCGCCCAAGGGCGTGCCGGCCGCCGTGATTGAGCAGATCAACCAGGACCTGAACAAGGTGCTGCAACAACCGGCATTGATCGCAAGATTCGCCGAGTTGGGCGTCTACCCCAAAGCCGGATCGATCAAGGCCTTTGACGAATTCCTGCAAAGCCAGCGCAATGCCTGGAAAAAAGTGGTGCAGGACCTCGGTCTGCAGCCGCAATGAAAACCATCACCAGAACTTACCCCACCTCGAGGACTTGACATGACAGAAAGAAAAAAGGCATTGGTAACCGGCGGAGCCACCGGCATCGGCCGCAGTGCCGTGCTGGCGTTGGCGCGGGCCGGCTATGACGTTGCCATCAACTATGCGTCGAGTGCTGCCGGGGCCAAGGCCACCGCGGCCGAGGCCGAGGCGCTGGGCGCCAAGGCGCTGACCCTGCAATGCGATGTCAGCGACGAAACCGCAGTGCGCGCGATGATGAAGACCGTCGAAGCCGAATTCGGCCATCTCGATGTACTGGTGAACAACGCCGGCACGACTGCGAAGTGGAAGGTCAAGGACCTCGAGAGCCTCGATCTGGCCGAATGGGACCGCACGTTTGCCGTCAATGTCCGCGGCTTGTTCCAGGTCACCCGCGCGGCGGTGCCCTTGTTGAAAAAGGGTTCGAACCCGAGCGTCATCAATACCGCCAGCATCGTCGGCCTGCGCCCCGGCCCCCAGCCGCTGCCTTATGCCGCCAGCAAGGCCGCAGTCGTCAACATGACCAAGACGCTGGCCTGGAACCTCGGCCCTGAAATCCGTGTCAATGCGGTCGCGCCGGGCTGGATGGAAGGCGATTGGATGGAGCGGATGCTGGGCGACAAGTACGACGATCTGATGGGCAAACGCGCTCGCGCCACGCCGCTCAAGCGCTGCGTAACCGCCGACGATGTGGCCGAAACCATGCTCAACCTGATCCAGTCGAACCGTTTCGTCACCGGCGAAATCATCGTCATCGACGGTGGCTTCACCAGCTCGACCTGAACCCAAGCCCTTATTCGGAGACCAGATATGTTGCAAGGATTTGTCCCTTTCCCCGCTGACTATGCGGCGCGCTACCGGGCCAAGGGCTATTGGCGTGACCAGTCGCTGGCACAGGAATTCGCGCATGTGTTCGAGCGTTTCGCCGACCGCATCGCGTTGATCGATGGCGATCAACAGTACAGCTATGCCGAACTCGATCGCGTCACCGACAACCTGGCGCTGAACCTGCTGGAAATCGGCATCAAGCCGCTCGACCGCGTGGTGCCGACGCTGCCCAATTGCGGTGAGTTCGTGATCCTCTACTTTGCGCTGGTGAAGATCGGCGCGATTCCGATCGCCGCCCTGGTCACGCACCGTTTTGCCGAGATCAGCCAGTTCGTGCAGCTGTCGGGTGCCAGCACTTGCGTCTATGTGCAAAAGCAGGGCGACTTCAGTTTTGCGCCGATGATCGAGCGGGTCCAGGCCGAAAACGCCACGCTGACCGTGCGCATCGTGCTGGGCCAGCCGCAGCAAGGCGAGCATTCGCTGCGCGAATTGATTGACCGGCCCGCCAGCCTGCCGCGCTCGGCCTTGAGCGACATCGTCATCGATCCTGCCGACCCCTGCATCTTCCAGCTCTCGGGCGGAACGACAGGGATTCCGAAGCTGATTCCGCGCACCGGCAATGACTACGCCTACAACTCCAAGGTGGCCGCCGATGTGGTGCAGGTCGATGCCGAATCGGTGCTGCTGCTGGTCTTGCCGATCGCCCATAACCTGCCGCTGGCCTGCCCAGGCATCCAGGGTTTCATGTTCAAGGGCGCCAAGGTCGTCGTGCATGGCAATACCCGCCCCGAGGAGATGTTCAACCTGATCCAGAAGCACCGGGTGACCCATTTGAAAGTGGTGCCGGCGCTGCTGATTCGTCTGATCAATGACCCGGCCATCGGCAATTACGACTTGTCCTCGCTGAAGCTGATTCAGAGCGGCGGCCAGCGCATGCAACCCGAAGCCAGAT